>JAFYJX010000040.1 GCA_017537905.1 Clostridiales bacterium
AAAAACCACATCACCACCCCTGTATTGATGCTTACCGCAAAAGCAGAAATAGAAGACCGTGTCGCAGGACTCGAGGCCGGTGCCGATGATTACCTCCCCAAGCCCTTCGCAACGAGCGAACTGATCGCCAGGATCAAGGCATTGGGCAGAAGGAGCGAGAACTATTCTGACTCCCTCCAGAAGATCGGAAACCTCGTCCTCGATGGCAACCGCTATGAAATGAAGGCCGGTGACAAGAGCGTCAAGCTCACAAATAAGGAATATCAGCTCATGGAGCTTTTCGTACTGCACCCCGGATTCGTATTTTCGACAGAACACCTGATGGATAAGATCTGGGGCTTTGAATCAGATTCAGACATCGACGTCGTCTGGACTCATATCGGATTTGTAAGAAAGAAGCTGCGTTCAATAGACGCTGATGTCGAGATCAAGACGATCCGCGGCTCCGGATATTCTCTGGAGGAAATCAAATGCTGAAAAAACTCCGTTGGCGCTTCATCCTCGCAGCTATGGCAGCATTTTTCGCTGTCATAGTACTGATCGCTGCGCTGGTTAATATCTTCACATATGCGATAATAACCACCCGTGTCGACAAGTCGATCGAATCAATAGTCAACGCAGATTTCAGAACGTCGCGCGATTTCAGACCCGAACCGCGCGACGGCGACAATCCTTTCAGCGGCCGCCCGGACATGGAATCCAGCTACATGATGCGTTTCTTCATCGTGCGCGTCGACGACACCGGCAATGCAACATATCTCTCAATGGATTTCATCGCTTCCGTTGATGAAAACAGTGCCCTTGAATACACAGAAAAAGCTCTTGCCAGAAACACTGACAAAGGTTATATCGGCAACTACCGTTACCTGAAAACAGAATCGGGGGATGCCACGAACATTATTTTCCTTAATGCCAGCCGTGAACTTCAGATTGCGAGGTCTCTTCTCGAACTGTCCATCATGATCTCCGTCTTAAGTCTTACGCTTGTATTCATCCTTGTCGTGATCATCTCCAAGAAGGCAATCAGGCCTATCGAAAACAACATCAAGCAGCAAAAGCAGTTCATCACGGACGCGAGCCACGAGCTCAAGACTCCTCTGACATCTATCTCCACGAGCCTTGACGTCATCGCTGCCGAACACGGCGAAGATGAATGGACCGACAACATCAGAAAGCAGACAAGCCGCATGACCAAACTCGTAAGCGAGCTCGTCACGCTGTCCAGACTCGATGAAGTCCAGCCTCTCCCCAGCAAGGAGCACTTCTCCTTAAGCAATGCCGCCTGGGAAACAGTCGACATCTACCAGTCCCAGGCAAAGGGCCGCGGCAAGAACATGAGCGTCGATATTGCTGATGACGTTGAGATCTACGGTGACAAGTCCGCCATCCAGCAGATGCTCTCCGTTCTCTTAGACAACGCCGTCCGCTATTCAAATGACAAAGGCGAGATCAGGTTCTCCATCTATTCCAAGAAGAACAAGGCCCGCATCGAAGTCTACAACACCTGCGATTACGCTACACCGCCGGACGTCAACTTATTGTTCGACCGCTTCTACCGCCCTGACTCATCCAGAAATTCCGAGACCGGCGGCACAGGCGTAGGCCTCGCAATCGCCAAGGCCGTTGCCGAATCCCACGGCGGCACGATCAAGGCCGTCTGCCCCGACGGCAAGAACATGACGATAAAGGTCACGATATAAGTCAGTTGTAACAGTGTTACAGTATGTAATTACGGCCCCGGAGCGATAAGCTGTGGGGCCGTTTTGGGTGGGTGCGGGGACTTCTTTTTCGGACCAACATACGAAAAAGGCATTTTTTAATATTTCGTATGTAGGTTTTCTGGGAAAACGATGTTCGCGAGACTATTTTGACATACGAAAATGGTATTTTAAGCGGATTTCGTATGTAATTTTAGTTGTCAAAGGCATATTTTTAGCCAAAACCTACCGACGAAAATGCTCTGTTTTTCAATTTCGTATGTCGTAGGTGATGTATCTTGACAGAAGACGGGTAAAAAAGAACGTCCCTATTTACCCGACTCCCTCACCCAAATAAAAAAACGGCCCTGAAGCGAACTTCAGGGCCGTAAAGTTTTCGAGTAAACCAGCTTAGTCGTCGATAGACTTGTCTGTTGCTCTTGCGTAGATTGCTTCGACTTCTGCGCCGGGAGCCTTTGTAATAAGTGTTACAACGATTGCAACGATGGCACCGAAGAGGAAACCGGGAACGATCTCGTAAATGCCTGTGCTCTTAATAACCGCAGGAATGATCGTATCGGTGAAGAGAAGGAGCCAGGCGATGTCAGCAACAGCGCCGGCGATGATGCCTGAAACAGCACCCTTGTAGTTAAAGCGCTTCCAGAACAGTGAGAGGATAACGACAGGTCCGAAGGATGCACCGAAGAGACCCCATGCGTTCTCAACCATGTTCATGATGTCAGCAGCCCATGATGTTTCGTCATCGAGACCAATACGTGCGATGAAGAATGCGATGACAGCAACGACCAAAACTACGATACGGCCGAGCCAGAGCATTTCACCGTCGGAAGCCTTGTTCTTACGGATAATGGGCTTATAGATGTCGCTCGTAAATGCTGAAGAAGCAACAAGGAGCTGTGAGTCAGCAGTAGACATTGCAGCAGCGATGATAGCTGAGAGCAGGATGCCTGCGAGGAATCCGGGGAAGATATCGCAAACGACTTCAATGAAGATTCTCTTACGAGAGTCAGGAAGGAGCACTTCAGCAAGAGCCTTGCCGTCGCTCATGATGTATGTTCTTCCGAGATAAGCGATAACTGCAGCCGCACCGAGAGTAAGGATTACCCAGATGATAGCAACTGTAGCAGACTTCTTGATCTGCGAAGGCTTCTCGATCGACATGAAACGGACGAGGATGTGAGGCATACCGAAGTAACCCAAGCCCCAGCCCAAACCTGTTACGATCTCCTGCCAGGGAGCTGTGAAAGGATTTGTGCCGAATGCAGTTACGCCTTCGCCGAAAGCGCCGTAATATGTAGCATCAAAATGGCCTGCAGCATTCATAACGATCGGTACTGCAAGAAGCGCGATGAGCATCATGAGGCCCTGGAAGAAGTCTGTCCAGCAAACGGCCTTATAACCGCCCAAGAATGTGTAGATAAGAATCAATACTGCGAAGATGATCATGGCGATGTGCTGATGTTCATTGAACCAGGGCAGTACTGAAGCGAAAACTGTTGTGCCTGCAACGAACGCAGAAGCAACATAAACAGTAAAGCTGATGAGGAAGATGATCGCGCATACAACCTTCAATACAGAACTCTTACTTGCGAATCTGTTTGTGAGGTACTGGGGAAGCGTGATCGAGTCGCCAGATGCCTTGGAGAAACGGCGGAGCCTTGTAGCAACGAATATCCAGTTCAGCGCTGTTCCTAATGCCAAACCGATACCGATCCAAACCTGTCCCATACCAAAAGCGAAAAGCGAACCCGGGAAACCCATCAAGAGCCAGCCGCTCATGTCCGATGCCTGCGCACTCATCGCAGTAACGAAAGGACCCATGTGACGACCGCCCAAGAAATACTCTTTCTCGTTGCCGCCCTTACTCTTTACGAAGAAGTAGATTCCGATAGCAAGGACAACTACGAAATAGAGTATGAAAGCGATGAGTTTTTCCAAATCAACTTCTGAAAGGAAAGAAGATAAATTACTCATAACATACTCCTTTGGGGATTGATAACTTTCGTATTATAACAGAAAAATACTTTTATTGACTAAAGAGCACGTCCCCGATTTAAGAAACATTTAAGAATTATGTAATAGTTATCTCAAGTTTTCCCTGACGAATGACGATAGAGTATAGTCAACAATATCGAAAAGGCGGTCATTTAAGATGACGAAAACAAATAACAATTACGGAAGATTCCTCCTGCTCTGGGCAGGCGAATTCATATCGTCAATAGGCGGCGGACTTACAAGCTTCGGCTTGGGGCTCTATATCTTCCAGAAAACAGGAAGCGCAGCAGACATGGCGCTTCTGACACTTCTGGGATTCTTACCGGCGCTCCTCCTTAAGGTCCCTGCAGGCGTTCTTGCTGACCGCTATGACAGACGACTTCTCATGATGATCGGCGACGGCTTATCAGGCCTTGGTGTTCTCTTTATACTGATCTGCATGCTTCAGGGCGAGGCCGCTCTCTGGCAGATCTATCTCGGCACCACGATAAGCTCAGTATTCTCGGCACTTCTGGAACCCTCATATACAGCAACGATTACAGACCTTCTTACCAAGGAACAGTACTCCAAGGCAAACGGACTTGTATCAATGGCAGGTTCATCGAGATATATCTTCTCGCCTATCATCGCAGGATTCCTGCTTGCGGTAAGCGACATCAAGCTGATCCTGATCATCGACATCTGCACATTCTTCCTCACGGTAGTTGCAGCTGCAGTCGTAAGAGCAGGCAT
>JAFYJX010000041.1 GCA_017537905.1 Clostridiales bacterium
GCTGCAAGCGCTGCAAAGAATGCAATCAACCAGAAGCTCAGAGATGCAGAGAGCCTTAAGATCGAGAAGGAGTTCTCCGGCAAGATCGGTGAGATCACATCCGGCACTATCGTTCGTAAGGACGCAAGAAACGTATACGTAAACATCGGCCGTGCTGAAGCTATCGTTAAGCACGACGGTCAGATCAGAAATAACAGAAACGAGCATTACGATCAGGACAGGATCATGAAGTTCCTCGTTATGGGCGTTGAAGAAGCTAACGGCAGACCTTCCGTTGTTCTTTCCAGAACAGACGCAAGACTCGTTACCAAGCTTTTCGAGCTCGAGGTACCTGAGATCAAGGCAGGCGACGTTATCATCAGATCAGTTGCAAGAGAAGCAGGTTCCAGAACAAAGGTTGCTGTTTACTCCAAGGATCCCGATATCGATGCAAAGGGTTCCTGCGTTGGCCAAAGAGGCCAGAGAGTTCAGCAGATCATGAACGAGCTTGCTGAAGAGAAGATCGACATCGTTGACTGGAAGGAAGATCCGGCTCTCTTTATCAGCGAAGCTTTGCAGCCTGCAAAGGTCTCCAGAGTTGATACTGAGATCACAACAAACGAGAACGGTGAAGTCGAGAGATATGCAAAGGTAATCGTACCTGACCAGCAGTTCTCACTTGCAATCGGTAAGAGCGGCCAGAACGTACGTCTCGCTGCAAGACTTACAGGTTTCAAGATCGACATCAAGAAAGAGTCTGACGAGAGCGTAGAAGCATCAAAGGCACTTATCGATGACTTTACAGTCGTTGATGATGAAGCAGGTAAGAACGAGTAATAGCAAAGCGAACAGAAGTTATGAAGAAAAAGCCGCAAAGAAGTTGTGTATCCTGCAGAACCGTAAGAGACAAGAGCGATCTCCTGCGCGTTGTTGTAACACCGGATGGTGATGTCGTATATGACCCTACCGGTAAGCTTGCCGGCAGAGGCGCATACCTTTGCCGTAATGAGGAATGCATAACGGCTGAGCTTAAGAAGGCAGCAAAGCTTTCCAAGGGACTTAAGAAGCCTTTGACCGAAGAAGAGATCAAAGAACTTGCGAGATCACTTATGGAGAGCATTAAGGAAGAGTAATGACAGAAAAGGAAAGAGCATACGGAATGATCGGGCTCGCGGTAAGAGCGGGCAAGGCGGTGTCGGGAAGTGATGCGGTGGCCGGGGCGGTCCGCGCGGGCAACGTAAAACTCCTGATCATAACCAAAGACATTTCGGGCAATTCTTTGGACAGGATCTTGAAAAACATAAAGGGCAAAGAAGAAATACCCTGCTACAGTTTCGGAAGATCTGATGAACTGGGAGATGCCTTAGGGAAACCTGCAAGAACAGTTGCGGCAATTACTGATAAAAGCTTTGCGGACGGAATATCCGCCATACTCGAGAAAATCAACGAGGAGGAAGATACTTGATGAGTGAAGATAACGATATTAAGAAGAAAGACTTAACCGTCGGAGGCGTTTCCGGCAGTAAGAAGATGAGACTCGGAAGAGTCCATAAAAAGAAGACGGAAGATGCACCCGAAGCAGCAGCTCCGGCAGTTGAGGTAAAGGCTGAAACACCCGCACCTGCACCTGAACCGGCTCCGGTAGAAGAGGTTAAGCCTGTAAAGAAGGCAGCTCCTAAGAAGTCTGAAGAGAAGGCTGAAGAAAAGCCTGCTGAGGAGAAGAAGCCTGCCAAGAAGGCTGCAGCTAAGACTGAAAAGACAGAGAAGACTGAAGCTCCCGTAAAGAAGACTTCCACAAAGAAGGCTTCCGAGAAGAAGGAGACTGAGGAAGCTCCTGCAGAAGAGAAGAAGCCTGCAAAGAAGGCAGCTCCCAAGACTCCCAAGGCAGAGACCAAGCCTGAGAAGAAGGCTGAAGAGCCTGCTCCGAAGGCACCCGAGGCTAAGGAAGAAAAGAAGCCTGAAGTTAAGCCTGAGGCAAAGCCCGAGGTAAAGCCCGAGCCTGCAAAGGAAGAGAAACCTGAAGCACCTAAGCCGGCACCGAAGCCGAGACTCTCATCTGCTGTTATCTCTCTTCCTGATGTACCCGCCAGAGGCGAGACGATCAGAAGTTCCACGGTAATCACATATGCCGGCAGAGATAAGAAGAGCCCGATGAGATCAGGCGGCCAGGGCGGTTACAACAATAACCGCGGCGGCGGATTCCAGAAGCAGGGCGGCGGCGCAGGTTTTGATAAGGACAAGGACGACGATAACCAGCGTCCTCAGTTCAAGAGAGCACCCAAGCCGAGGACAGAGACTCCTATCGAAGACGCAAAGAAGAGCAGATCTTCTTATGCAGAGAAGAGTGCTTTCGATAAGAAGCATAACAATAACGACAGAAGAGACGGCGAGAAGAACGCCAATATCGATAAGAGAAAGCAGTCAAGAACATCACAGTTCTCAGGCCGCGTTAACAGCGACGGTGACTATGATGATTTCTCTTTCAAGAAGAAGAAAAAGAAGCAGGAAGCTCAGCAGGCTGTTGTTGAGCAGGTAATAACAGAGATCAAGATCCCTGCTTTCATCACAGTTAAGGAGTTTGCTGAAGGTATCGGCAAGAAGAGCTCTGACATCATCATGGCTCTGATGAAGCTTGGCGTTATGGCTACCATCAACCAGGAACTCGATTTCGATACTGCATGCCTCGTTGCAGACAGCTTCGGAATCAACGCTGAACTCTTAGAGGAGAAGACAGAGGAAGATATCCTCTTTACAGATGAGGATAATCCGGAGAACCTCGAGACAAGACCTCCGGTCGTAGTTGTTATGGGTCACGTTGACCACGGTAAAACATCACTCCTCGACAAGATCAGATCATCTAACGTTACTGAAGGCGAAGCCGGCGGTATCACACAGAAGATCGGTGCTTACACTGTAAGACTTAAGGGCCGTCAGATCACATTCCTCGACACCCCTGGTCACGAAGCATTCACAACGATGAGAGCCAGAGGTGCGCAGTTCACGGATATCGCAATCCTCGTTGTTGCTGCAGACGACGGTGTAATGCCTCAGACGATCGAAGCTATCAACCACGCCAAGGCTGCTAACACAGAGATCATCGTTGCTATCAACAAGATCGATAAGCCGGGCGCAAATCCTGACAGAGTTAAGCAGGAGCTTACAAACTACGGACTTATCTGCGAAGAGTGGGGCGGCCAGACTATCATGGTACCTATCTCTGCTAAGCAGGGTACAGGTATCGACGACCTTCTCGAAAATGTTCTGCTTACAGCAGACATCATGGAGCTGAAGGCCGATCCTAAGAGCCAGGCAAAGGGTGCCGTTATCGAAGCAAAGCTCGATAAGAACAGAGGTCCTGTTGCATCAGTTCTCGTTCAGCGCGGTACTTTGAGACAGGGCGATACAGTTGTCTGCGGACCTATCCTCGGTAACGTAAGAGCTATGTACGACGATAAGGGTCAGCCGATCAAGAAGGCAGGTCCTTCCATTCCTGTTGAGATCTTAGGTCTTCCTGAGGTTCCCCAGGCAGGTGAGATCCTCTTTGCAGTAGATGACGACAAGACAGCAAGACAGCTTGTTGAAAAGCGTAAGATCAAGCAGAGAGAAGAGCAGCTCCACAGATCATCCAAGATGAGCCTCGACACACTCGCAGCACAGATGGCAGCAGGCGATGTCAAGGATCTCAATATCATCATCAAGGCTGACGTTCAGGGTTCTGTCGAAGCCGTTCAGCAGTCACTCGAGAAGCTCTCGAACGAAGAAGTTAAGATCAACGTTATCCACGGCGCAGTAGGTGCGATCAACGAATCCGATATCGTTCTTGCTGACGTATCCAACGCTATCATCATCGGCTTCAACGTAAGACCTTCACAGATGATCATCGATAAGGCTAAGGAAACAGGCGTAGACATCAGACTCTACAGCGTCATCTACAACGCTATCGAAGACGTCGAGAACGCTATGAAGGGTATGCTCGCACCGAAGATCGAAGAAGTTATCTGGGGTCATGCGGAAGTCAGACAGCTCTTCAAGGTCAGCGGCATCGGCACTATCGGAGGCTGCTATGTTACTGACGGTAAGATCCAGAGATCTTCCAACGTCAGAGTCATCAGAGACGACGTTGTTGTATACACAGGCGTCTTAGGTTCTCTGCAGCACGAGAAGGATTCCGTTAAGGAAGTTCTGTCCGGACACGAGTGCGGTCTTACTGTCGAGAAGTATAACGACATTAAGATCGGCGACGTTATCGAAGCTTTCGGCAACGTCGAAGTAAAGAGGGACTGATATGAAAAACAGAAGACCTGAGATAGTCGGAGATGAGATCCAGAAGATCATTTCCACGATTATCTCGACAAAGTTAAAGGATCCCAGAGTTCCTTTGCTGACATCTGTTACATCCGTTAAGATGAGCCGCGACTTATCGCATGCCACTGTGTTTATCTCCGTCTACGGTGACGAGAAAACACAGAAGGAAGCGATGGAAGCTATCGAGCATGCGAAAGGTTTCATCCGTTATGAGACAGTACAGGAGATCAACTTAAGAGTTGCTCCCGAATTCAGCTTCAAGCTCGACAACACTCTTAACGATGCGTTAAGGATGGAAGCTTTGATCGATAAGACGATCAAGGAAGACGAAGCAAGGAGACTTGCCAGAGAAGAAAGAGAAGGCAAGTCTGAAGATAGTCAGGCAGAGGAGTGATCTTCTGCCGCAAGGGCTATTTAGAACGGAGTTTTTATGAGAGAACGCTATAAGGAAGACAGTGAAAGAACTGCCAGAAACATCTTAAGCGTTATAGAGAAGGCAAAGGCCGGCAATGAAGCCGTCCTTGTCTTCCTCCACAGAAGCGTTGACGGAGACTGCGTAGGTTCAGCCTCCGGCATCGTAAGCATTATCAGGTCTTTCGGAGTGGACGCATATGTCGCTATTCCGGAAAGATTACCTGAGAATATGGAATTCCTTGGCATAAGCGATTATCTTTTCCAACCTGACGGAGACACTGAAGCTGCCAAAGAATACAGCATTTCAAAAACGATCAACGGAAAGAAAGTCGGTGCTGCCGTATCGACCGATATTTCCGACAGTTCCAGAATGGGCGTAAGCGGTGCGATCTTCGATTCCATTGATACGAAGGTAATCATAGATCACCACGCTTCCGTAACTGTCAGATCCGACAATATGTGGATCGATCCGGACAGCTCGTCAGCAAGCGAGATGGTCTACTATGTAGCTTTACAGGTTGCAGCGATTTCCGGAAAAGACATTAAGGAAGTTCTGGCTCCGAATGCCGCGAAAGCAGTTCTTGCCGGAATAGTAACCGACACCGGCAGATTCACATTCACAAACACACGTCCCGAGACGCTCGAGACAGCAGGCGCGCTCATTGATCTGGGCGGCAATATTTCGCAGGTCTGCTACAACCTTTTCGACCGCAAATCCAAGCCGAAGTTCAGACTGTCCGCCAAGGCGAGATCTGAAGTCAGATTTTTCTGTGACGACAAGTTCGCGTTAACTGTAGTTCCGTACTCTCAGTTTGTTGAATACGGCGCAGGTCCTGACGGTGTTGACGACGTCGTATCCGCAATGCGTGACATCGACGGCGTTGAACTCGCCATAGTTTTAAGAGAACTCGAGAACGGCGAGATCAGAGGAAACATCAGATCCCAGGAATACTTTGACTGCAGCGCATTCGCAGCAGGCTTCGGCGGCGGCGGACATGTAAGAGCCGCAGGCTTTAACGCATCAGGCGACATCAACGAACTCGCTGAAGAAGTAATTAAGAGGGTTCAGGCTACCTTATGATTCAAGACGGATTCATCCTTGTAGATAAGCCTGAAGGATGGACATCCTTTAAGACTGACCGTTTCGTCGGCAAACTCCTCGGCACACGTAAAGTCGGCCACCTGGGCACGTTAGATCCGTTCGCAACGGGTCTTCTTCCCGTGTTCGCCGGTAAGGGATTAAAGTTTTTAAGGTTCTGCGAGGGCTTCGATAAGGGCTATTCCTGCAGGTGCATTTTCGGCGCGGAAACAGATACGATGGATAAGACAGGAGAGATAATTTCCGAGAATTATCCTTCCTCTGATGTTTTAGACCAGCTCGAAAAGTCTGACTACAGACTGATCCGCGACGCAGTCCTGAAAGTAAAGGAAACAAAGGAGCAGCTCCCGCCGGCATATTCAGCCAAAAAGATCGACGGCGTAAAGGCTTATGAGCTCGCGAGAAAAGGCGAGATGCCGGATCTCAAGCCTGCGCAGGTCACTATTTATTCACTGGATATCACTAACATCGAAAAGCCCGGAAAGGGCCTTGCGGTCGACTTCGACTGCATGTGTTCCAAGGGGACATATATCAGAACTATCTGCTCTGATCTCGGCAGTATCACGGGCTTTGGCGCATATGCGGAGTCTTTGAGAAGAACGGTCAACGGACAGTTTAATGTTAAGGATGCATTTACTCCCGAAGAACTGGAAAATATGGCGGAAGCAGGTGACTTTTCCTTTGTAAGAGATGCGGCCGAGACAATAACTTTCCTGCCCGAGATCAAGCTTGATGCAAAACAGACAACAGACATCAAGTTCGGAAGAAAGATCGCGTTCCCTATAGATGTTAAGCCTGACGGTGAAGAGCGCATATACTACAGGGCAACATCAGAAGGTAAGCTTATCGCCGTTGTTTTCCCGGCAATGGAAAAAGGCGGACTGATAATGAGGATCGAGAGGCTTTACGCACATGATTAAAGTTTGCAATACGTACGGCCTTAACGATCTGCCTCTCGGCACGAAGGGAAGAGTGATCGCGCTCGGTATGTTCGACGGCCTTCATCAGGGCCATATGGACATCATAAAAAAAGCTGTCATGACTGCCGAAAGAGACGGTCTGACATCAACTGTCCAGACATTTAAGAACCTGTTCAAGCAGGACAGCAAATCCCTTTATACCTCAGAAGAGAGATTGAAACTGGTAAGCGGGACCGGTGCTGACGAGCTGCTGGTATTAGATTTCGATGAAGTAAGGGACATGGAGCCTGAAGATTATCTCCGTAACGTTCTCTTGTACCGCTGTATAGCAGATACGCTTATCATGGGCGAGGATTACAGATTTGGCAGAGGCGCTAAGGGTGACGTTGCCATGATAAAGGAATTTGCAAAGGCCAATGATATCCGTGTGATCGTAGTTAAGGACCATCTGCTTGAAGGAACTGATAAGAAGATCTCCACCACGTGGCTCAGGGAAGCTTTATCTGAAGGCGATGTCGATCTCGCGAGGAGCCTTTGCGGCGGCAGGGATTATTCTTATTCAGGACGCTGCGTTCAGGGCAAACAGCTCGGCAGGACGATGGGTTTCCCTACGGCAAACATCATTGTTCCTGAAGATAAGTTTGTCGTCAGGAGGGGAGTCTATGTGTCCCGCGTACGCTTAGGACAGAGGACACTTTACGGTGTTACCAATATCGGCAGGAGACCTACGCTCGAAGATGCGGTAAATGATGTGGCCGAGACCTACATTTTCGACTTCGACGAGGACATCTACGGAGCAAAACTCGAGATCGAACTCCTGCATTTTTTGAGGCCCGAATCGAAGATGACTTCGAAAGAAGAGCTGATAAATGCCGTAAATCTCAACAAAACGCAGGCAGCAGAGTATATCAAAAACCTCAATTCAGCCGTGAATTGAGACCTTAAAAAGCCATATTATTTATTTTGTGGTAATATATCAGGGATTTACTGACCCAAAAGGGTGCAGGGAGGATATAGATACATGATAAACGCAGTTGAAGTTAAGTTTCCGGGTCTCGGAATCAATATAAATGTCAATCCCGTCGCTTTTACCATCGCCGGCATTGAGGTTTACTGGTACGGCCTTCTGATCGCGCTGGCAATCGTATTGGCCGTTATTCTTGCTGTAAAGCATTCCAAAGAACTGAATTTCCCGGAAGGCCTCGTTTACGATACGATCCTTATGATCATTCCCTGCGCTATCATCGGTGCCAGACTTTATTTCGTCGCATGCAACTGGGATTATTACGGCAAGGACCTGAAGCGTATCTTTGATTTCAGATCCGGCGGCCTTGCAATTTACGGCGGCGTTATCCTCGTATTCATCGGCGGACTTGTTATGTGCCGCATCAGAAAGATCCCTTTCAGGGAACTTGCTGACTACTGTGTTGTTTACCTTCCTTTGGGACAGGCTATCGGCAGATGGGGCAACTTCTTCAACCAGGAGTGCTTCGGTACAAATACAACACTTCCCTGGGGTATGACAAGCTCTACAGTCGAGAGTTATCTGAGCCAGAATTGTCCTACACTTGTATCGACAATGCCGGTTCACCCCACATTCCTTTATGAATCTATCGCTGATCTCATCATCTTCTTCATTCTTCTTTACATCAGAAAGAATTCGAAGATTCCTTTCGAGACATCCTGCGCATATTTCGCACTCTACGGAACTGCAAGATTCTTCATCGAAGGCATGAGAACAGATTCACTTTATATTGGCAGCACGGGCATCAGAACTTCTCAGCTCCTGTCACTCATCCTTGTAGTTGCTGCGCTTATCTATATCGCATACGCGAGAGCAACTAAGGTCGAGAAGAGGGGCTTTCCTGAAAAGCTCTATGTCGAGATGGTTGAGGAAAAGAAGTAATAATGAGTAAGGCTGGTTCCGGCGTTGTAAGACTTCGCGGGAAAGACGGTCTTAAGGCCGTCGACTATTATCTTGTCATTCCTGTTCTTACCATGACGATAATCGGCCTTTTTGTTCTTCAGAAAGTTTTATCCAAAGGTTATGCCGCATACCCCGGAAACTACTACAGACAGGTAGTAGCTACCGTAGGCGGCGTTATGGCTGCATTGATCATCTCTTTGCTCGATGAGCACCTGCTTAAGGTATTGGGACGTATCATCTATGCTGCAGCGTTATTCCTTCTGATACTTGTTCCTATCGACGGTTATTCGCTGGCGGGAACATGGGGCGCCGACTCATGGCTGAAGCTCCCTGTTATCGGTAATTTCCAGCCTTCAGAGCTCGCAAAGATAGGCCTGGTCATGCTGGCGGCTGATATCTTCGAACAGATGCATAACAAAGAAGTCACCATGCTCAAAGGCTTCGGTAAGATGGCTGCGGTATATGCGCCGCCGATGCTGCTTATCCTCGCGCAGCCTGACTTCGGTACCGCGATGGTTATCATATTTACTTTTATCTGCATGCTGTTTGCGTGGGGAGTACGATACAGATACTTCCTTCTCGCATTCTCATCTTTTGTCGTTATCATCGTCCCGCTGGTATGGTCATTCTATCTGAAGCCTTACCAGAAGGAGAGGATCTTATCGCTCCTGTTCCAGGGTTCATCACCGCAGTCAGAGTACAATCTCCAGCAGTCCAAGATGGCAATTGCTTCAGGCGGCCTTTCCGGAAACCACACCGGAATCTTAACGTCCGTTCCGGTTAAGGAGAGTGACTTTATTTTCGCCGCCATATCAGAGCATATGGGATTCATCGGAACGACGACGGTCATTATCCTCGCATTCTTCTTCCTTTGCAGATGCCTGTATGTTGCTGCGAAGGTCAAGTCAAAGTCCGCATCCTACATGATGACCGGATTTACAGGATATTTTGCTTTCCACTTTATCGAGAATATGGGCATGGCAGTAGGGCTTCTTCCGATCACCGGCATTCCTTTGCCGTTCATGAGTCTCGGAGGCACGGCGATGCTCATCAACTATATCGCGTTCGGAGTTTTGCTGAACATTTCGATCAACCGAAATATGTAGTGCCGGAGGCATCTCATGAAGGGCAGATGGAGACAGAATCTTCATATCGAACCTCCTGAAGGTTGGATGAACGACCCTAACGGACTGTGCTATTTTGACGGCTTTTATCATGTTTATTTCCAGTATTCCCCGGGCACGCCTGATGGCGAAAGTGTCCGCCGCTGGGGCCATTATGTGAGTTCCGATCTTCTCTCGTGGAAATATAAGGGCATCGTTCTTGACGCAGATATTCCTGAAGACCGCGACGGCGTCTTCTCCGGTTCGGCGCTTGTTTCCGGTGACCATATCGAATTCTTCTATACGGGCAATGTCATGGAAGAAGGCGATCACGATTATGTTCTGGAAGGCCGCGGCGCGAATGTCATTAATGTCACTTCTTCCGACGGCTCGAAAATGTCATCTAAGAAAGTATTGCTCCGCAACGGCGATTATCCTGATTTCTGTTCATGCCACGTAAGAGATCCGAAGGTTTGGCTCGAAAACGGCATCTTTAAGATGGTATTGGGTGCGCGCACCAAAGACGATCACGGATGCGTGCTTCTTTATGAGGGCAAGGACACAGATTCATTTGAATATAAGGGCTGCTTAACGGTTCCTGATTTCGGATTTATGTGGGAATGCCCTGATATGTTTACACTTGGCGGAAAGAAATTCCTCGCTTTATGTCCCCAGGGAGTAACCCGCGAAGAATACAGACTGCAGAACATTTTCCAGAGCGGGTATTTTACTGTAGAAGGTGATGAGCTTTCTGATTTTGAAGAATTTGATTGCGGCTTCGATTTCTATGCGCCTCAGACGTTCGTCAGCCCTGACGGCAGAAGGATCCTCATCGGCTGGATGGGCATTGGTGATGACTCGTATACAAATCCGACGACCGGTCTCGGCTGGCAGCATTGCCTGACTCTGCCGCGTGAGTTGTCTCTGGGCTCTGACGGAAAGATCCTGCAAAATCCCATCCGTGAATTTGATTCATTGAAGAAGAATACCAGAACCATCGAAGGCGAAGTGTGGGAAGGACTGCCTTTTGAGGTAAATGCATCCGATTTTGCTGATAGTGCTTCGGTAAGCATTTCCGGTGCTGAGATCACCTGGAATAAGGCAGACGGCATTTTGAAACTGCATTTTACAAACAGCGAAGGTTACGGCAGGGGAGAGAGAAAAATCCGCATTGCCTCTTTGGATTCGATCCGCATTATCGCTGACGTATCTTCATTGGAAATTTATATAAACGGCGGCCGTTACGTTATGGGTACGAGGTTCTATCCCGAGCACCGTCAGGTGAAGGCTGCAGTTAACGGTGCTTCCGCTTCTGTAAGTGCGCTCAGACTTAATGACACGCTCGTTGCGATCGGCGAAGCCCTGATAGATTTCATTCCCGATAAAAAGGGCTGTGAATTCCACGAAGTCGGTTCTTTCGCTCCTGCGACAGGCGGCGCTCCCGCAAATGTCTGCGGAGCATTCTCGAAGCTCGGCGGCAAATCCAGAATGATCACCCAGCTGGGCAAAGATCCTTTCGGGGACATCATAACAAGGACATTGAATGAAGCGGGTGTTGATACATCCTGCATCTCATATACAACTGAAGCAAATACCGCGCTCGCATTCGTAAGCCAAACGACGGACGGGAAGAGCACTTATTCTTTCTACAGGAATCCGTCGGCGGACATGCTTTTCGAGCCTTCCTCCATAACGCCCGAAATGTTTGACGACTGCTATGCGCTCCATTTCTGCAGCGTATCTCTGGGCGACTTCCCGATGAAGGACGCTCACCGCGCCGCTATCACCATCGCGAAAAGGCAGGGCGCCATCGTAAGCTTCGATCCCAACCTCCGCTTCATGCTCTGGGACGATAAGGATGCGTTAAAGCGCGTCATCTGGGAATTTATCCCCTCCTGCGACATCATCAAGATATCTGATGAAGAACTGGAGTTTATAACAGGCTGTTCAGATATCAGCGGAGCGCTTCCGCTGTTGTTCGTAGGAGGCGTAAAGCTTGTTATCCTCACCAAAGGCAAGGACGGCGCTGAATGCTTCAGTGCTTCAGGCAGTGTGTCTTCGGTAAGTCCTGCTGTTGCTGCGGTCGATACCACCGGTGCAGGCGACGGCTTTATCGGTTCGTTCCTGTGGAAGTTAAGGTCGCTTGGTATCGGGAAGGAGTCGCTTGGTGGCTGCCCGCTTTCTGTTTTGCAGGAGTGCTTAGACTTCGCTAACCGTTTCTGCGCGGTCAGCGTCCAGCGCAAAGGTGCGATACCGTCGTATCCGGAGTTAAAGGAAATAAATATTTAAATACCGCTGTCATATCGGTCCCTAAAAGTTGTCTATAATAGTAAAGGGGGATCTCTTAATGACTGATGAAGGTATTGTTAACTTATATTGGGACCGGAACGAATCTGCCATAACAGAGACTGATCTGAAATACGGCAAGTATTGTTTTACGATCGCATATAATATTCTCTTCAACAAAGAGGATTCGGACGAATGTGTTAATGACACATATAACAAAGCATGGTATTCGATTCCTCCGCAAAGGCCGGTTATCTTATCAGCTTTTCTGGGCAGGATAGTCCGTAATATTTCACTTAACAGATATAAAGAGAACAACGCGCAAAAGCGCGGCGGCAGTCAGCTTCCGCTGATCTTAGATGAGATCGGTGAGATCGCGTCAGATATGCCGGGTCCGGATGATGAGCTGATAAAGAAGCAGATGGTTCAGGCTGTTAATGCCTTTCTGAAAAGCCTCCCTCAAGACAAAAGGGTAATGTTCGTCCGCCGTTACTGGTATGCGGATGATATAGGAGCGATCGCAAAACGAATGGGGACGAGTGCGAATAACGTTTCGGCCGAGATCCGCCGTATCAGGATCAAGCTTCGCGGCTATCTTGTGGAAAGGGGGTTCGATCTATGAGAAAAGAGGACTTTTTCACATCTCTCGAAAACATTGATGAGAGCTTCATAGAAGAGGCCGAGCAGTATAAAGGCTCCAAACTGAATAATCCTGTTTTTATGTATATAGGAATGGCCGCATCGCTCCTTGTTGTTGCAGGTGTTGCCTTGATGTTTTTGTTAATGAATAGAGAAGATGCCACGGTTGAGACAAATGTTGAAACTGCTATTCCTACTGAAGTTATCATCAACGGAACCGGTTTAACAGAAGTATCGAAAGAGATATTTAATGCCAGAGATGACCGGATAAAGATGCTTCAGCCGCTTGATGCCGAGATTCCGGACGGGTCTGTTGTTGTATTTCTTCATCCGTCAGGTTCCGTATATCTTAATGGCATGGAGGGTTGGTATGCTCCTGATGAACAGGATGTTTGGAAATCGGTGATCCTTGATGCGGTCAGCCATGCTAAGGATAAGCAGTATGATACATTCCCGCATGGTGACATGATGTCCATACATTTCGTATGGAAACATGATGGTGTTGAAGAATACTGGCAGTTAGCTAACGACGGTTCTTTGTGGGGCTCCAGTTCTCCTGAAAACGGTTCCGGCAATGATATGTTCACAAAGAATTATATTGCGCCTGAAGATGCGGCCCGGGTGGCAGCTCTTATGAAGCAGCTCTACGACTTCTTTGGAATGGATCCTATTAAGCCGGACGAGATAGGAGAGATAACATATGCTGAATTAACAGTAAAGGGTAAGACTTATACCCTCGATGATAAGGTGAAACTCAGTTATTTGGGAACCACTCTGAAGAAAGGCGAACTGACAACGCCAAGCGGATGCCCGTGGGCAACGTTGAAACTTTCAAGGTCTGACGGAACGACTATTTCGCTTTCTCTTGCGTGGGACGGATGCGCCATCTGGCATTCGGATGGCAAACACTACAGGTATGGTGATTATAAAGCTGCGGAAAGCATATTCCAACTTTTTGGAATAGATATGCAGCACATACTTGATTCAAATTGATTTAGAAAAAGGGGTGATAATATGCGAAAACTCATCAAATTGATCTCTGCTGTAATGCTCGCTTGTCTGCTTCTTTGTTCCTGCGGCAAGATAAATGGTTATAAGAAAAAGGATCTGATCCCTGTTGATGAGACGCCTGGTTTTTCCAATATCCAGGTTTTCCTTGTGGACTATAGCGAGGGCAAAGACATCACGGTTAAGATAAAGAATCTTTCGGACGAAGTCTTTTGTTACGGCGAATACTATTCAATACAGATATTGGCTGACGGCGTCTGGTATTATGTGCCTTACGTAAACGAGAATATGGTTCACGATCTGGGCCACGAACTGCAGCCGGGTGCAAGTGATGTGCTGACTTACAGCCTGTATCCTTACGGCGGTAAGCTTAATCCCGGTCATTACAGGATTGCCTGCTGTGACGGCGGTGATAAGAAGAATATCTATTACGCGGAATTCAATGTAATGGATGACGGGCGCTATACGTGGGAGATAGTAGAACCCACGGGGACATAAGGTTGTAATAATTTTATATAAAGGATAGGCGGCTTCTGGCCGCCTTTTTCTTTGCTGGAAAACCCATGTTGAAGAAATGTTGAAGAAATTGCGTGTTTTCTTCAACGAAAACACGGATTTACCCGGGTTTCCGAGAAAATGTTGAAGATTTTGGTGGTTTTCTTCAACATTTCTTCGACCGCTTTTCGCAGTGACGGAATATGACACGAAATGAGGTAATAGTGTGTCAGTTTTCGTCGGTTTTACACCCTGATAATGGAATGTGACTTGGGTAAATCCCTCTAAACGAGTCGGTTTTTGACATGAAGAGACCCCTGAAAACGACATAGAAAAAATCTTTAACAAATTTCCAAGAAATTACAAAAAACCTCTTGCGTTAAAAAAAGATTACGAATAGAATACAGATGTGTGGTGATTTAGGGAGAAAATTCCCATTCAGGTGGAGGAAAGTGGCTGAAATTGAGGCCGCGGCCTTCACTTTAACACAAAATCAAGTTTTAAGAGACTCAGGATGAGAGACGTAAAGAAAGTAGACGCTAAGGGAAGATTCTTCATCCCTGCTAAACAGAAAGAGTTGCTGGGCGAAGAGGTTGTCGTAACAAACAGCCTTGATGTCGGCTATCTTTGCGTTTACTCGAAGGATTATTTCGATAACAAGATCATGCCTCAGCTCAGTAAACTTAACACGATGGACGCCAATGCCCGTAAGATCAAGAGAGCCATTATCGGTGAGGCCTGCGAAGTCAACGTTGACTCACAGGGAAGGATCGCCGTTAACAGCGAACTTTGGGACAGGATCGGCGCTAAGCCCGGTGACGAGATCTGCGTATTTAATGACGCAGGCAAGTTGGATATCTGCACTAAGAGTTTCTATGACAGCGAAGATCACGATCTTAGCAGCATAGAAGGATTGGAGACGAAGTATTATGTTGAAGGTCTCTGATTTTGATCACATTCCCGTACTCCTTTATCAGACGGTTGACGCACTTAACGTCAGACCGGGCGGAATCTATGTCGACTGCACAGCAGGCGGCGGTTCGCACAGCGCTGAGATCGCGAGAAGAATGAAGGGACAGGGAATCCTTGTATCGATCGATAAGGACGGAGCTGCTCTTGCTGCGTGCATGGAGCGAAAGGATGCTTTTGCAGGTATCAACTGGATGCCGGTAAAGTCTGATTATAAGGATATAGATGATATTATCCGCAGCCTTAAGATCGGCAAGGTCGACGGCATTATGGCTGACCTGGGCGTTTCTTCATACCAGCTGGATACGGCTGAGAGAGGTTTCTCTTACATGAAGAACGGTCCTTTGGATATGAGAATGGATCCTGACGAATGGCTCACAGCAGCTGAAGTCGTAAACAGATATTCGAGAGATGAACTCGAAAGGATCTTCAGAGAGTACGGCGAAGAGCATCATGCGGGAAGGATCGCAGACGGCATCGTCGAGAGAAGAAGAACAAAGCCTTTCACAAGGACCACGGAACTTGCACAGGCTATTAAGGACTATATGCCGGGTCACGGCAGAGGCGAAGACCAGCATCCTGCAAAGAGATGCTTCCAGGCCATAAGGATCGAAGTAAATCACGAGCTCGACGGTCTGGAGTCACTCTTAAATGACGGAATCAGAAAGCTTAAACCGGGCGGAAGATTTGCGGTCATTTCTTTCCATTCTTTGGAAGACAGGATCGTAAAAGAAGCATTCAGGACGGCAGAGAGCCCCTGCACATGTCCTAGAGATTTCCCCGTATGCGTTTGCGGAAAGAAATCTTTGGGAACGGTTATCACAAAGAAACCGATCGAACCGACGGAAGAAGAAATAGAGATCAATCCGAGATCTAGAAGCTCGAAGCTCAGGGTGTTTGAGAGGAACGATAACGAGCAATACAACTAAGAATTATAAGTAAAGGTAAGAATCAGTAATGGCAGTTAAGACAGCATCGAAAAGAAAATATAAGAGCTTCGATGTAGGCGCACAGGATGATGTGCTCAACGAAGTGCTGTCTGCCGGAAAGAAGGACTTTGCCTATACTGAAGGTTCTGTAATTCCGTACGACGATTACCTCGTCAAGAACGAACCCCTTATCATTGAGGAACCTGTTGATAATTATCTTTCAGAGAGCGTCGCTTCCTATGAAGACGTTCATGAGAGATCTGTCAGATATGCTATGGAGCATGAGGATCCCCAGACAAGATTAGAGCATAAAAAGAAGACAAGAAGACTTACCAGAAGAAAGCTTTTCGAGACCATCATTTCGATCATTTTGGTCATCGCGATCGGTGTTTTCGTAATGCTGCTTCTCTATCCTCAGACAGAGATCTCCGAACTTGCAAGAGACAATTCAAATCTGAAGGATCAGATCGCTACGGTAAAAAGAGAGATCGTTAATGCGGAAGAGAACGCGAACGGCGTTGCAGACATGGATGTTATCCGTGCCCGTGCCATTGCGCTCGGAATGCAGGACCCGAACCAGAACCAGGTTGTAAGCCTGCCGATCCCCAATACCGATTCGTTAAAGACAAGAATTAACTACAACTCCGACGGAATCAACGACGACGCATACAGAGATTCCAAGGATGCATTGGCTGATTACTATGCAGCGCATCCCGATAAGTAACAACAGAAAGCCCGCTATGGGCTACTCCGCGGTCAAAAGGGAAGAGCGAATAAAAGAACCCGTTAAGGGCTCTGCTGAAACTACTACTGAAGAACAGCCCCAAACTCAGAAGATCAAGCGCAGCACCTATGCCAAGTTCTGGATTGGCCTGGTCGCTGTCGTCGTTGTTTTGTATACATTCTATCTTCTTACAGACCTCTACAGCACTACGGTCAAAGACTACGACAAGTATGCGAGGGCCGCTGCCGACGAGCAGTGGACACTCGTAACATACAGTGCGAACAGAGGCATGATCTACGATGCGAACATGGTGCCTCTGGCATCGAACACATACGACTACACGCTCATCTGCTCTCCTAAGATGGTTACATCAACGCTCATGAACAGACAGCAGATCATGGACGGCGTCGTAGCCATCCTTGGTGTCGATTACGAGAAGCTCGATAAGATACTCCCTGTAGATCCTACTGACAAGACAGATAAACGTAATGACGTTGCAGGATGCGACGTCATTAAGAATGTACCGGCTGAGAAAAAGGATGAATTCGTTAAGTGGACGAAGGAAAACAAGATCAAGGGCTTTGCTTTCGTCGCAGTTCCGCAGAGATACTATAACTACGGAAGCCTAGCTTCACAGGTCGTAGGATATGCGAAAAATGACGGCGTGAGCCTTAATGGTCTTTATGGTCTTGAAGCATATTACAACAAGATCTTATCAGGTGATGACGGTTACCGTTATTCCGAGACAGATGAAATCACCGGCGGTGTTCTGCCTTATTCCGACGCAACGACAGTCAGTGTTTCGGACGGCAACAATATCGTTACCAACATCGATATCAGTATCCAGAGAATCGCTGAAGAAGCTGCCAAAGAAGCATACGAGAAGTTCGACCCGATCGACGGTGTCTGCGCTATCGTAATGAATCCTTATACAGGCGCCGTATATGCAATGGTATCGCTTCCGAACTACGATCTTAACGATCCCTACGGAAGGCCTTTCGGAGTAGGTGAAGAAGCCTGGGGCTACATGGATGCGGAAACGCGCGTCCAGTATGTTATGGCAAATGCCTGGCGTAACCGCTGCGTTTCAGATACATACGAGCCCGGTTCAACATTTAAGGCGCTTACGACATGTATGGCGTTCGAGGAGAACCTCGCGAAAGAAGAAGACACGTTCAGCGACGAACCTGTTAAACTCTCAGATCAGCACACGATCTCGTGCTGGATGCAGAAGTCCGCAGGTTATAACCACGGCCAGGAAACGCTCATAAAAGCTTTCGAGAATTCCTGCAACCCTGTCTTCGCGCATCTTGCCCAGAGGATCGGAATCTCAAAGTATTACTCTTATGTCCGAATGCTCGGTTTCTACGATGTAACGGGAATCGATCTTCCTGCTGAAGGTAAGGGTATCTTCCACAAAAATCCGTCCAAGGTCGACATGTCGGTTTTGTCTTACGGCGAGTCTTCGACGGTTACTCCTATCCAGCTTATTACTTCATACTGCGCTATCGTTAACGGAGGCGACCTCCTCGTTCCTCACGTTGTTAAATACATCACGGATCCTGAAGGAAATATCGTCGATGAGATCGAACCTGAAGTAGTCCGCACGGTATTCTCCGAAGATACCTGTAAGCGTGTAAGGACACTGATGGAAGGCGTTGTATCCGACGGTACCGGTTCTGCAGGTAAGGTTGCCGGATATGCGGTAGCAGGTAAGACCTCAACATCAACGATCGACGTCGGTGAGCTTAAGGGCCTGCACGTGCTCTCATTCTCATGCTATGCGCCTGCTTACGACCCGAAGATCGCAGTTCTCGTAGTCATAAATAAGCCGAGAGATAAGTCGGTCGGTTCATCTTCTGCTGCTTCAACTGCTGCAAAGATCGTTGAAGGCACATTGTCTTACATGGGCGTCGAAAGAAGATTCACCGAAGAAGAATACAGCGAGATGCTTAAGGAATGGTATGTTCAGAAGGTCAACGGAATGCCTGCTTCACAGGCAGCTTCGAAGATCTCAGTAAACGGTCTCTCAACGCTTTACGGTACTCTCGACATGACGCCTGATACGATCGTCGCAAAGACCTATCCGGACTTCTATCACACGCTTTATAAGACAGGTGTTGTAGTACTCTATCCCGAAAATGTTACCGAGGATCAGATGCTCACGACGAGGGTTCCCAACATGGCCGGAATGTCCGCGATCGAATGTATCGAAGCCTGCGTTAAGATGAACCTCAACTGTAAGATCGACAAGGACAGCGATATCAAGGGCGTATGCATCAGCCAGAGCGTTGCACCGGGCCAGACGGCTTATGCAGGAGACATCATCTATGTAAGCCTGTCGAGAACGGGAACCGGTAAGACATACGATCAGACGGGAAGCAATACGAAGACAACAACTGCCGATGATTCCGGCGAAGACGGAAGAACGAACGACTAATCGGAAAAACTCCATAATAGCCAGTGTTCTGACGCACAAACATAGGAGGGACCGCTTAAGTAATTTCATTGTTTTTGCCACATAAGATATTGAACTTTTTGATTTAATATAGTTGACGGTGTAATGGTGGAATTATGCCCGCAACAGACTAACGGACAGAGGACGAACATATGAAGCTCCTGGAAGTGCTAAAAGACATAGATTACGAGCTTATATCCGGTGATCTCAACAAGGAGATCACATCTGTTGAGTATGATTCGCGTAAGGTATCGGTTGGTTCTCTCTTTGTCTGTGTTCAGGGATTTACCGTGGACGGCCATTCTTTTGCAAAGAGCGCAGCCGAAAAGGATGCTTCCGCGATCGTCGTAGACAGTACCAGAACAGGATATCCCAAGGAAGAATTAGATCAGCTTGCAGCAGAATACGGTCTCTGCATCGTTGAGATAGAGGATACACATAAACATTTGGCCGATCTCTGTGCCAATTTCTTTGAGCATCCCGAGAAGAAACTTGCCGTATATGGTATTACCGGAACAAAGGGTAAGACCACTACAGCCTTTATGTTAAGAGCGATTTTAGAGCAGAGCGGCAGGAGCACAGGACTCATCGGTACAGTATGCAACATCATTGCAGGCCGTAAGACGCATGCTGAGCACACTACTCCCGAATCCAGAGATCTCTATGAGATGATGGACACTCTTACCAGGAGCGGTTCTGACAGTCTTGTTATGGAGGTCTCATCACAGGCATTAAAGCTCGACAGAGTTAAGGGACTTACATACCGTACTGCTGCATTTACGAATCTTTACGAAGACCATATTGCTCCCAATGAGCATCCCGACATGGAAGATTACATTTCCTGCAAGCTTAAGATCTTCGACAGCTGTGAGACAGGAATCCTTAATCTCGACTGTGCCGCTGCTGACAGAGTTAAGGAATACTGCAAGGACAGAACGGATCTTATTACATATTCGATCGGCGGCGAAGCTGATTTTGTCGCAAGGAACTTAAGACCTGAGAGAAGAGGTCATGTAACGGGTACTGTTTTCGAACTCGACTGCAAATACTATAAGTGCGATATCTTTGTCGCTCTTCCCGGCAAGTTCAATGTCTATAACGCTCTTTGCGCTATCTGCTCTGCGGTAACTGAAGGCATCGATATCGAAGATATTAAGAAGGCATTGGAGAACATCAGCGTTCCCGGAAGAATGCAGCCTGTTGAAAATAATTTCGGAGTAAATATCTTAGTCGATTATGCGCATAACGCGCCTGCATTGGAGAGCGTTCTTAACACGCTCAAAGAATATACGGCAGGAAAGATAATAACTGTCTTCGGATGCGGCGGAAACCGCTCTGTTACAAGACGTTTTGAGATGGGTGAAGTATCCGGAAACCTGTCTGATCATACGATCATCACATCTGATAATCCCAGAAAGGAAGAGCCTGATGCGATCATCGCAGATATCATTACGGGCATCTCCAAAACAACGGGTATATATGAAGTCGAACCAGACAGAAGCAAAGCGATAAAGCTTGCTATCAACATGGCAAAAGAAGGAGACACGGTCCTTATAGCCGGCAAGGGACATGAGGACTACCAGATCTTCGCTGATAAGACGATTCACTTCGACGATTGCGAACACGCAAGAGATGCAGTGGTCGAGCGGGAAGGAAATTCATGATGTTTACGCTTGAAGAAGTGAAGAAGGCCGTCGGCGGCAGACTGGTCTCTAAGACAGAAGAGATCGTTTTCGCGACCGCGATAGAAGTAACCGGTGTATCGACCGATACAAGAACGATAAAAGAGGGTGAACTCTTTGTCGCTTTGAAGGGCGAGAATTTTGACGGAAACGATTACCTCGCAAAGGCAATGGAATTAGGCGCGTGCGCGCTCGTGACCGATGATGAGAAGAGAGTTCCCGAAGGCGCAAATGCGGTTATCGTTGAAGATACCGTCAAGGCATTGGGGCTCCTTGCTAACCACTACAGATTTAAGCTCGGCTGCAAAGTCATCGCCGTAACAGGTTCCGTCGGCAAGACTTCTACGAGGACCATGATCACCGAAGTTCTTAAGACAGGTCTTAAGGTCCACTCCACAAAGGCCAATAACAATAATGAGATCGGCATGAGCAAGACTATCCTTTCTGCTCCTGAAGATGCCGAAGCAATCGTCGTAGAGATGGGCATGAGAGGCCCCGGCCAGATTTCCTACCTCACAAAGATCGCGAGACCTGACATCGCGATAATCACAAATATCGGTTATTCGCATATCGGAATATTGGAGAGCAAAGACGCGATAATGAATGCCAAGATGGAGATTGCCGAAGGCCTTACTGACGGCGGCATAATCGCGATCAATAGTGACGACAGAAAGCTCTTTGATCACTGCGTTAAGGTGCTTACGATCAATAATTTCATTGCCGGGATCCAGGTAAGTTCAGATGATGATCTTCCTTGTCCCCTGATCGTTTCCGCTACTGATGTTAAGGAGACCGATGAGGGAATGTCATTCGGCGCAAAGCTTAAGAGAATGGGCGTCGATTCTGAATTCCAGGTTCCTTTGAGAGTCGGAATGTACGGAGAGCCCGCGATCAGAAATGCTCTTTTTGCAATCTTCTGCGCATACATGATGGGCATCACCAATTCTGTTGAAAGCCAGCAGAAGATCGCTGATGTTATCAGTGCGAGAAGCGCTATGGACGGCAGAGGCGCGATCACTGAGACCGCTAAGTATTTCGTAATGAACGATGCTTACAATGCGTCACCCGAATCTATGGAAAACGCATTTTTGAACTTCTCCAGAAAGGCTAAGGGCCACCGTAAGGTCTTGGCTCTCGGAGGCATGATGGAACTCGGAAAATTCGCTCCCGGACTTCATGA
The DNA here is from genome assembly GCA_017537905.1 of Clostridiales bacterium. The sequence goes on from JAFYJX010000041.1 coordinate 22,118, forward strand.
ACTTACCGGTAAATCATGTGCTTCTTATGACTTCGACAGAGTGTTCGTAACGGGAGACAATGCCGACGAATTCATCAAGGGAGCTCATATGGTTAATATGAATCTCGAAATAGTAAAATGCAAAGATACTGAGGATGTGAAAAGACGTCTCGAAGACTATATAAGAGACGGCGATGCGCTGCTCTTCAAGGCTTCGCACAGTTTCGGCTTTGAGAGTGTCGCAAAGTATTTTATCGAGAAGGGAAATGCCTGATAAATGCCTGAGAAGAAAGTGAAGTCGATAATACCTGATGTGCCGTTGTATGGTAATCCCCATACGCAGGCTAAAACAGGCGTATCCAACCCTCAGGCTCCCGTGAAAAAAAGAGTTTCAGGCTCTCATGCTCCTGTCAAAAAGAGCGCTGTAAAAAAGCCTTTCGCGGATCCCAAAACAGGCCGCATTACTGATATCGACAGCCTTATCGAACCGCCTTCAAAGGCTGAGAAAGAAGGCTTAAGTGCTGCAAAGATCGAAGAAGCCGTAAAGTCATCTAACATCCCGATGATCCTCATGATCTTTACCATCATCGTCTTCGGACTGGTAATCCTTTATTCGGTTTCAGGACCTGACGCATACGGACAGTTCAAGGATTCCTCATGGTTCCTTACAAGACAGATAAGATTCACCATTGCCGGTATTGTGGCAATGTTCATCATATCGTTCATCCCGATTGATTTCTTCAAGCAGAAATGGGTAGCCTTCGGAGCTTATGTGTTAAGCCTTGGTCTCGCGCTTGCCACGATCGCACTCGGCGTAGGACGTGAGCATGGTGCGGCACGCTGGATCAATATCGGTCCTGTCCAGCTCCAAAGTTCGGAGATCATCAAAGTATCTCTTATCGTTGCGTTTGCAGGATACCGTTCGGTAATCGCATATCTTCGAAAAGAAGGCAAGATCAGAGAGCCCAAGACAAAGACAGGAAAGATAATTGCGACTACTATGATCGAATTCCTTGTGCCTGTCGGATTATGCATCCTCGTCGACGTTGTAATCCTTCTCCAGCCGCACCTGTCCTGCTTCATCATTGTTGCTCTCGTAGTCTTAATGTGTGCGCTCGTATCCGAGATCCCTGCGAGATCATGGCTATACGGAATACTTGTTCTTCTTGTTGTAGGAATCGTCGGCGGCTCTATCGCTTTTGCGGTAACGCCTGCTGATAAGCGTGAGAGATTCATGAAAAACTATGCACACGTTTTCAAGCGAATCGCTATCTTTACTGCTGACGATGAAGAACTTGATAATGAGGATGAGGGTCTTACAAGAGACGATACGCGTCAGGTCGATAACGCGCACAATGCTTTGGGTTCAGGCGGAATGTGGGGTGTAGGCCTCGGCAATTCCAGATCAAAATATAACTACGTATCAGAGGCCCAGAACGACTATATCTTCTCTATCTACATCGAGGAGACGGGATTTGTCGGAGGGGTTATCCTGATGACAATGTACCTTATCATGTTCTTCATGTGCCTGGCCGTGTGCTGGCGGGCCAAAGACGTGTTCTCGAGGACTATTGCGACCGGGTGTACGGCCCTGATATTCGTCGAAGTCCTCATGAATATCTCGGTTGAGCTGCAGGTCATTCCTGCTACCGGTGTTACGCTTCCGTTCATCAGTTACGGCGGTACCGCGCAGGTAACGCTCCTTATCGCATATGGCCTTATCCTGTCTGTTTCCAGAAGCGGAACGCTCCGTCCCGAGAAGAAGAAAAGACTTGAGTCTCCCAAGAAGATCTTAAAGCCGGGAGTGTGATTCTCATATGGAAAGACGCTACATTATCACCGGCGGCGGTACATCGGGACATATCAATCCCGCGCTCGCGATAGCTGATCTTCTTAAAGCTGATGCGGCAAAGAACGGCGATGAATGCAAGATCATTTTCACAGGCAGAAAAGAAGGTCTGGAAGGCGAACTGGTACCAAAGGCCGGTTACGAATTCAGGAACGTCGAATCCCTGCCGATGCCTTATAAGCCTTCGCTTAAGATCCTTAAGACCATGAGCGCAAACCGCAGAGGCAGGAAGTACTGTCTGTCCCTTATTAACGAATTCAAGCCTGACTGTGTGATCTCCACCGGCGGCTATGTAAGTGCGCCTCTGTTGATGGCGGCGAAAAAAGCGAATATACCGGTCATGATCCATGAAGCAAATGCTTTCCCGGGCAGGGCGAATAAGCTCTTTGCCAAGGGCGCTCTCGTAATGACGGGCTTTCCCAACCAGGAATCCATCTTCTCAAAGGCCGCTAAGGTCGTATATACGGGCAATCCCGTAAGGAACAACATGTTCGGGTTAACGAAGGAAGAATCCAGAAAGACTCTGGGCATCGCTCCTGACCGGAAACTGGTCTTTGTCATGGGCGGATCCTTAGGTTCGGCAACTCTTACGAACTTTGTTTTCGAGAGTGCGAAAAAACCTGAATTCCAGGATGTAAAGTTCGTTATCTCGGTAGGCAAGCATAATTCCGTCGAGATTACTGATGACGTAAAAGCGCTTCCGAATCTCGAGATCAGGGAATATATCGACAGGCCGGATCTCTATATGTCGGCAGCTGACTGCTCGATACTCCGTGCCGGCGCCGTAACCTGTGCGGAGATAACTGCGACAGGTGCCTGCGCGATCATGGTCCCTTATCCTTTCGCTGCTCACGATCACCAGACATATAATGCTCATTCGCTTGCAGATAAAGGCGCCGGGATCGTCGTAAGTGACGAAGAGGTCAAAGCCGGGAAACTCGCTCCCGTATTGACTGACCTGTTAAACGATCCGGCAAGGCAGGATAAGATCAGAAAGGCAAGTTTAAACCTCGCTATCAGGGATACGGGCGAGAGAATAACCGAAGCGATCAAGGCATCCCTTGGGAATAATCCGTAAACTGATAAAATAGCACTATGGATGACAACGAGTTAGACAAGTTATTCGGAGAGGCATCTGCAGCGGCTGAAGAGTCTTCGAAAGAAGGCGCTTCGGATTCTGATGCTGCGGAAAAGTCCGCCGGAGATAATGTCTTTGTCGTTAAGCAGTATGAGGGATCCGAAGAAGAGGAAGACGGCGGGACTGACGAAGATCAGGATGAAGATGCCGTAAAGTCTGATGGATTCGGCGAAGAAGATGCCGGGGAAGACGAATCCTCTGAATCCGGGGAAGACGAAGAAGATACTGAAGACGAAGAAGAGGCCCAAGAAGACGGAGAACATAAGAAAGCTCCGCCGGGAAAGCCTGTCCCGCGTAAGCGACCCAAGCCTAAAAGGACTATAAGGGAAGCTATTCCGTTAAGCCGCAGGGGAATTACCGTAATCTGCCTTGCAATAGCAATAATCACCGTGATCCTTCTCATCTTGTTCCTTCCTGCCTTCAGGGTCAGGAATGCCCATGTTGAAGGCAATGTTGTCATGACTGACCAGCAGGTCTTAAGGGAATTGAAGCTCGAATACAACGCGCACCTGATGGGAGGCGTCAGCGGCAATATCCTTGATATCATCAGGCTCGATTACGGCAAGACCGAAGAGCGTATCAAGAAGGAAAATCCTTATATCGAAGACATCAGAGTGTCTGTAAAACTGCCGTCTACCGTCGACGTTCAGATCAAAGAGAGACAGAAGGTATGCTATATCAGGACTCCTGACGGCTATGCCGCACTGGATAAGGACGGAATCGTGTTAGAGCTTACCTCTTTCGATGCAAAAAAATCCGTAAGACCCGTTATCTGCGGCCTTAACGTGACTTATGCCGAGCTCGGAAAACCTGTCAAGATCACCAATATGAATGACTACAAGAAGGCTGTTATCGTTCTCGGAGCTATACTTGCCGCAGATAATGCCAGTATCGGCGACACCTATTCCATGTTCGAAAACACCGTGGAAGTAAGGATGCTGCCGAGCGGATATATGTTCCTTACTGTATATTCCCCGAAGGGCAAGCTTATCCAGATAAAGTTCGACAGCATGGAAAAGATTAGCGATAAGACCGCGTGGCTCCTCTATGCTTTTAATTCAGATGCCCTGGATGCGCCGAAGACCAAGGGATTCCTCGATATGACCGGAGATGACCCTACTTTGAGGGAATACGAATAAAAATACTTGTTTTCCGCCATTTAATGATAATATAAATATGAAGTTTTCTTTACAATCACGCAGTTATTCCCACTGTTTGTATTGATTGAAGACTCCTTTTGGGTTATGATTCTGAATGGTTAATAATATTTATTTAATCAAGAAATATTAAATTCAGTTTGGCACTATAAAGAGTACGGAGGAACAAAATGATGTCTGAGAGCAAGCACAGCTATTCAATGGACGAATCTAATGTTGCAAGCATTAAGGTAATCGGCGTAGGCGGCGGCGGAAGCAATGCCGTAAACCGCATGGTCGAGAGTGGTGTCCAGGGCGTCACGTTCATCGCTATCAATACGGATAATCAGGCTCTTGCCCGCAATAAGGCAGAGATCAAGATACAGATCGGTGAGAAGGTCACCAGAGGTTTGGGCTGCGGTGCAGACCCCAGCGTAGGTGAGAAGGCAGCAGAGGAGTCCAGAGACGAGATCGCTGAGGCTATCGCTAACACAGACATGCTCTTCATCACAGCCGGTATGGGCGGCGGAACAGGAACAGGTGCTGCTCCCGTTGTTGCTCAGATCGCAAGAGACCTCGGCATCCTCACAGTCGCAGTTGTTACAAGCCCTTTCACATTTGAAGGTGCTAAGAGAGCAGCTAACGCAGAGCGCGGTATCCGTGAGCTCCAGAAGTCAGTTGACTCACTCATCATCGTTTCCAACGACAAGCTCCTTGACGTAGTTGATGACAATACAAGCTTCGAAGAAGCATTCAACATGGCTGACCAGGTATTGAAGTTCGGTGTTGCCGGTATTTCAGACCTCGTTGCTATCCCCGGACTCATCAACCTCGACTTGGCAGACGTTACACGTGTCATGAAGGATGCAGGCGTTTGCCACATGGGTATCGGCCGTGCTTCCGGTGAGGACAGAGCTTCCGTTGCTATCAAGCAGGCTATCAATTCACCTCTCCTCGATACAACTATCGACGGCGCTACAGGTGTTATCCTTAA
>JAFYJX010000042.1 GCA_017537905.1 Clostridiales bacterium
ATTTAATGCATATCTCATCAATCTCTATGAGGAAGCTGACAACGATAAAGGCTTTAAGAGGCTTAAGGTCGTAAATTATCTGGGAGTTGCGGGAGCGGTAATGCTCATCGTCGCGCAGTTTACGGGTTTCTATTATTCGTTTAACGAATCAAACACATATGAGAGAGGCCCGGGATTTTTAGTATGCTATCTGATCCCGGCAGCGATGCTCCTGCTCCAGATCTCGGTAATAATCCAGAATTTCAAGAAGCTTAACAGGACAATGAGCATATCTTTGATCCTGTTCTCGCTTTTCCCGCTGGCTGCATCAATTCTGCAGATACCTCTGTACGGCTTGTCGCTTATTAATTCTACTATTGCGGCTATGGCACTGCTGCTGTATCTTTTCGCGCTCAAAGATATGAATGAGACTTATGCTCATGCAAACGACTTAAGGATCGAACTTCTTACCGCGGAACAACAGAGCATGAAGAGACTTTTCGAACAGACCGCAGAAGCTCTGGCAAGCGCGATCGATGCCAAGGATACATATACACATGGTCACTCGGCCAGGGTGGCGAGTTATTCCAGGATGATCGCCAAGATGTCCGGCAAGGATGAGAAGGAATGCGAAGAAATTTATTATGCTGCGTTACTCCACGATATAGGTAAGATAGGTGTCTCGGACGAGATCATTAACAAAGAGGGTAAGCTGACTCCCGAAGAGTATGAGGCTATCAAGCAGCATACGGTCATCGGAAAGCAGATCTTGTCCAGTATCGTGGAGTTTCCGCATCTAAGCATCGGCGCGAACCATCACCACGAGCGTTTCGACGGAAGAGGATATCCGGAAAAGCTTAAGGGCAATGACATTCCTGAGCTCGCGAGGATAATCTCGGTTGCTGATGCTTATGATGCCATGACCTCCAAGAGAAGCTATAGGGATCCGCTTCCGCAGGCGACGGTAAGACAGATATTTATCGAAGAAATGGGAGCACAGTTCGATCCTGTTTTCGCGACCCAGATGGTCCACATCATAGATCACGATCAGGAATACAATATGCGCGAAAAAGAAGACGTCAAAGAATTTGCCGGCAATGACGAATTCCATTTTGAAGCTTACCGGACTCTTCATACCGAAGGCCTTCTTACTGTTCCGGGTGTAATGCTCTATCTGCATGTGAGCATTTCACCTTTGGACGATCACGGGGAAGATGAGTGCCTGCCTATGATGGTCATCTTCGATTCGCTGGACGGTAGAGTACACGAGGAAGGCAAGCTTAAGGAAGAACTGCTTTATACAGAATATCTGGAACTTGGTTTTGACGGCACGTACAAGCTTGATGCTGCAAGAGCTATCGTGCCTACGATCGAAGGTGGAGATCCGGACGGCAGGATTACAGGTGAATACGATATTGAAGCGGTCAGGGTAAAGGACCATCTTCTTGTTAAGATAACAGGTGAAGGAAGGACGATCGAGAATGTAATTGCGCTTCCTGACAGCACCAGATACAGCTATATCAGTTTTTCAGGTGCAAATTACCGCCTCAATGTCACATCGATCAGACATTCGGAAGAAAAAGTTCCGGATAATTTCATCCCGAGAATTGCCGATCTGGTCTCTTATATTGACGGAGAAGCAGGCAATGTTCCGAATATCCAGGTTGACGGCTACAGATCATCTGCAACAGATGGCGTTCTTCTGAAGGATTCGATGGAGATCGATTTCCATACCATGAGCCTTCCTACCGCGAGACTTATCTGGCATTGTCCTTTTGTGTGTCTGTTCCATTCCTCGAACGGCAAGGTAACAGCTGACGATTACAAAGAGTTCGCGCTTATCAGATTTGACGGCGAAGTATGGGAGACCGCAGATTATGCGGATAACGAGATAATCATAAACAAGAACAGTTCTTTCGACGGATGGGATAAATGGAAGGCACTTAACAAAGCTGGCATGGATTGTCATGTAACGCTTAAGCGTGACGGCAAGAAGATCACCATGATAACCGATAACGGCGGGATCCTGCTTAAGTGCATCACTAAGATCAGAACTGATGACGAAGATATCTATGTGTCGCTGACCGGCGACCAGATCGCTCTGACAAAGATAAACATAAATACGCATTCCTAAAAGATATTTTCTTGACCTGACAGGTGTGAGATGGTATTTTATTGAGCGCGCGGGAAAGACGCGCCGACAGTTCGTTTGTGCCATCCTGTCGGAAAACAAAACCAGGACAATCATTTGAATCAGTTTTAGATTGCGTTTTTGAATGCATGTTTGATTGAATGTGACTCCTGTTTTGGAGTCATTTTTAATTTGGAGAAGAATTATGAGCGAATCTAAAACAGTATCAAGATTATTCATGTGCATCGGCATTGTTTTCGTAACATGCCTTTTGCTCTCGAACCTCATTGCAGGAAAGATGTGGGCCGTTACTGAAAACATCACGCTTCCTGCTGCAGTTATCCTGTTCCCTCTGACATACATCATCGGCGATGTGTTCACGGAAGTATACGGATTTAAGAAGGCCAGAACGATCATCTGGCTCGGATTTGCATGCAGCTTTTTTGCAGTGCTTATCTACCTCATCACGATCGCGCTTCCTCATCCCGGTTACTGGGAAAACCAGGGCGCTTACGAGATCGTTATGGGCACGACTCCGAGAGTGGCTGTTGCATCTTTTGCAGGCTACCTTTTCGGAGAGTTTTCTAATTCGATCTTATTGTCAAAACTTAAGGTAGCTACGAAGGGCAAGAACCTCTGGCTCAGAACGATCCTTTCGACGGTTGTCGGCGAAGGATTGGATTCTGTTATCTTCATCATGATCTCATTCTGGGGAACAATGGAAAACTCCGTCGTACTTAAGATGATCCTCTTCCAGTACCTTTTCAAGGTATGCTACGAAGTCATCTTTACACCGGTAACATATGCCGTCGTAAGATGGATCAAGAAGAAGGAAGGAATCGACGTCTACGACGACGGCATCAAATACAACATCGTAAAGGGGTGATATCATGCGTGAGAAAGAAGGTCTTACAAAGCTCGGAAGTGCAGGCACAAGTTACAGCATGGATTACAATCCTGCTGTCCTCGAGACGTTTGAGAACAAGCATCCTGAAAATGATTATTTCGTAAAGTTCAACTGTCCGGAATTTACGAGCCTTTGTCCTATCACGGGACAGCCCGACTTTGCGACGATCACGATATCTTACGTTCCTTCGGTCCGTATGGTCGAGAGCAAATCGTTAAAGCTCTATCTGTTCTCGTTCCGTAATCACGGCGACTTTCATGAGGACTGCGTAAACATAATCATGAAAGATCTGATTAAGCTCATGGATCCTAAATATATCGAAGTATGGGGCAAGTTCACTCCCCGTGGAGGCATTTCCATCGATCCGTACTGCAATTACGGCAAGAGCGGAACCAAATGGGAAAAGGTGGCAGAGGACAGGCTCTTTAACCACGATATGTATCCTGAGAAAGTGGATAACAGATAACACTTTAAACAATTCTGTTTCTAATGCCCGAATGCAATTTAGAAGAAGCATTCGGGTTTTATATTTTATAATGTAGGAGTTACGGAACGTGGAGGTGATCTATATGTTTGATCAGGAAAGATTTGAAAAGCAGCTGGCATTCATCAGGGAGATAGACAAGGAAAAGATGATCAAGCGCCAAAGCTATCTTACCGACTGTGAGACCCGCGAAAATGACGCTGAACACGCATGGCACATGGCGATAATGACCGTTCTCCTCAAAGAATACGCGAATGAGGAAATCGATGTTTTAAAGACCATGACGATGCTCCTTATCCATGATCTGGTCGAAGTCTATGCAGGCGATACTTATGCGTACGATGAGGAAGGCAAGAAGTCTCAGGCAGAGCGTGAAGCAAAAGCTGCCGACAAGATCTACAGCATTCTTCCTGAAGACCAGGGCGGGTACCTGAAATCACTCTGGCTCGAGTTCGAAGAGCAGAAGACTCCTGAAGCAAAATTCGCGAGAACCATGGATTGTTTTCAGCCCCTTATCCTGAACGATGCGACAAACGGCAGAGCCTGGAAGGAACATGATGTAAGAAGAAGCTGGGTCTTAAAGCGCAATCAGAATACGGCCCAAGGCTCTGAAGATATCTGGAATTACGCCAGGGAAAACCTGGTTGAAAAGAACGTCAGAAACGGCAACATAATAGACGACAGCAATGACCGGTAAACAAGCGCTTATTTGACCTTTATATTCGCGAGGCTTTATAATTATTTAGTTTCATTAATCTGAAACGTTATATGGAATATGAGGAGGAATTTGAGATGAGCAAGTTTTGTCCCCGGTGCGGAACTGAAGTAATCGACAATGCGAATTTCTGCATGAAGTGCGGATTTGATTACCGTACAGTCCAGAATTCCGCAGCAGCTCCCGCACCTGCACCCGCACCCGCTGCTACCGTAGTTGCACCGGTTACTCCGGAACCTGCATCAACTCAGCAGCCTGTAGCTCCGGCCGGCTGGATCCAGAATTCCGGCGTGGTAAATCCTTATCCGGTACCGGGTTATGAACAGTACAATCCGACATTCCACTGCAGATGTGAGTACTGCTATTACGAGTTTGATTACCATACATACGACTTAGGTCACAGAGCGTGGTATCCGCATGGATTCGTATACTGCCCCCGCTGCCAGAAACCGTTAAGACACAAGCTTGAATATGAGGTATTGCAGGGAGCAGCGCCTGTTGCACAGACTCCGCCTGCTGCACCGCCCGCACCTCAGGCTTAAAAACGAACTTAAAGGACTGTTGCCTTATGGCGGCGGTCCTTTTTATTTTGCGCAGCGAATTTCAGGCAAAATTCCAGGCGCCGCCTGAAGTTTTGCCTGTTGTTTTTCGGAACTTCTAATATCAGTCACTATAACCGGATATAACACGCTCCTAATTGGAAATAATTATACTTATGTGATAATTTTGTATAACCATGGCAATAGATAAGAGTAAGACAGACCTCATAAAGGCTAAGTATGAAGAACTGACCGGAACATTAAGTGATCCGGCCGTTGCTTCACGCCCTGATGAATATACGAAGTATTCGAAAGAACTCGCAGCTCTTAATCCCCAGGTCGAAGCGATCAGGAGTTATGAAGCGTGCGAGAAAGAGATAGAAGGTATTTTAAATCTTTTAGAGAGCGGCGATCTTGGCGGTGACGATGAGATGAGAAGTCTTGCCAATGCCGAACTTGCTGATGCAAAAGACAGACTGGAAACTCTCGAAAAAGAACTCATGATATATCTCACTCCGGGAGATCCCAGAGACAACAGGTCGGTAATCTTAGAGATCAGAGCGGGAGCAGGCGGAGAGGAATCCGCGCTTTTCGCGGGCGATCTTTTCAAGATGTATAAGGGCTATGCGGCGCTCAAAGGCTTTGATGTAAGTGTCGTTGACGAGAGCCCCACAGAGCTTGGCGGATATAAGGAAATAGTCGCTGAGATAGACGGACCGAGAGTTTATTCCAGACTGAAGTTCGAGAGCGGCGTTCACAGGGTACAGAGAGTTCCGGTCACCGAGTCCGGCGGAAGGATCCATACTTCGACCGCAACGGTCGCAGTTCTTCCTAAGGCAGAACCTACAGATGTCGAGATCAATCCGAACGATCTTAAGATCGACAGATTCAGAGCGTCGGGTGCGGGCGGACAGCATATCAACAAGACTTCATCTGCCATAAGGATCACGCATCTTCCGACCGGAATGGTCGTTACGTGCCAGGACGAGAGATCGCAGATCCAGAACAAGGAAAAGGCAATGGAAGTCCTGCAGAGCCGCTTGTGGGATATCGCCCACCAGGCCGACGTTGACGCACACAACAATGAGAGAAAATCTCAGGTCGGAACAGGTGACAGATCCGAGAGGATAAGGACATATAATTACCATCAGGGAAGAGTAACAGACCACAGGATCGGATTAACGCTTTATAAACTTGATGCGATACTTGCAGGTGACTTGGACGAGATAGTTGACGCATTGACGCTGGCTCAGGCAGCAGAGAATGCAGGTTCGAATGAAGAGTGATAAGAGGCATTTATGGAACGCGAAAAGAAATATAAGAAAACATTACTTATAGATTCAGGTGACGAGAAGGCCATAAAGGATGCGGCAGAGCATCTTAGGAACGGCGAAGTCATAGGTTTCCCCACAGAGACCGTTTACGGGTTAGGCTGTGATGCGGGAAACGGTGAGGCCGTAAAGAAGGTTTTCGAGGCAAAGGGACGCCCTGCCGATAACCCGCTTATCTGCCACATCGGTGACAAATCCCAGATCGAGGACATCGTTTCCGAGATCACGCCTCTCGCGCAAAAGCTCATCGATGCATTTATGCCCGGACCTATCACTGTGGTAATGAAAAAGGCTGACTCCATTTCTGATGAGACTACCGCAGGACTTGATACCGTCGGCGTAAGAATGCCTTCACATCCTGTTGCAAACAAGTTCCTTAAGGCCTGCGGCGTTCCTGTCGCAGCACCGTCCGCGAACCTCTCAGGCAGACCTTCTCCCACGGGAGCAAGATCCGTTCTGGAAGATATGGACGGATATATCTACGCGATAATTGACGGCGGGGATTCCGAATACGGTTTGGAATCGACCGTTGTCGACTGCACAGGAACATCGCCTGTGATCTTAAGACCCGGCGCTGTTACAAAAGCTGATATCGATGCCGTTATTGGCGGAGGAGAGACTGTTATGTCCGGTTCGTTAGCTGATAAGGAAACACCGAGATCACCGGGAATGAAGTACCGCCACTATGCGCCTTTCGCCCAGGTCGAGATAATGAAGATGCCTGAAGGAACGAAGATCGAAGGCGACGATGCTGCAGGTTCTGACGGCAAGATCGCGAAAACGGCTTTTACAGTTGAAGATCTGAAGAAGCTTACTGACGATGAAGCAAAAGAGCTCGTAAATATCGTATCGCCGTTTATCTTAAGATCACGCGAGATATTATCTTCCAATCCCTTTGCCAGGATCGGCCTTTACTGTGGCAGCGAGATCCGTGCCATGTATGAGAAGATGAACGACAAGCTGTTGTCTGCTCATACCGAGTTCTGTGTTTATGGAAAGACAGTGGATGTTTCAGCTGCTTCACACGGACTTTTCGAGGGCTTGAGGTTCCTGGATGTCCAGGAAGTTGATGTGATCCTCGCCCAGGGCTTTGACGGCGAAGGCTTATCTGTTGCTTACATGAACAGGCTTTCCAAGGCCGCAGGCAAGAAAGAGGCACTCGTCCCCGGAATGCCCGCACCCGCTAGACCTTTGAGGACACCTCTTCCTCTCGATGCATTCAAGGATACGTTTACCGCATCCGTGCTCTTTGTCGATGACAACAACACTTCGCTGTCGGCATGCATGGAATCCCTGATGAGAAGGATGCTCGAAAAGAACGAGCCCTATATCTCCAACAGGGAGGCAGACACCGGAGTCGAGATCTACTGCGAATCAGCAGGTCTTACCGCCATGGACGGAATGGATCCTGACAGTCAGATGGACAGAGCGGTTAAGGAGATCTCAGGATTCGGGATCAATTCCATCGAATCGAGAAGGGCCAATCCCGCAATATACGACTGCAATGACCTTATCCTGACCGTAAGGGATGAACAGGCGTTTGCCATTATCAAGGCTTTCCCCGAGATCAAGGACAAGGTTTTCTCTCTTTCGACGTTTGCCGCAGCTAACGGACTTGTCATGAAGGATTCATCAGGCAAGATCATGTCGATTTCCGTTCCCGACCCCACAGGCGAGAACTACGAGACATATCTTCATACCGCAAAGGCCTTAAAAGCCTGGCTCGAGATACTGTTCCCGTACATCATAAAAGAGCTCGGAGCATCCAGGGTCTGATCCGTTTTTGGGACAGAAAAAATTGAGACTAGTCTCAAAGACCCCCAAAAAGTCTCAATCTGCTCTCAAAGGGTAGAATTTTGATTTTCGGGTTGTTAAACTTTGCTCAGTAAGAATTTAGGCAGGATGCGAACTTAAGAGTGACGTATTATCGCCCGGTAAATGCTTGACTTTGGTTCTACTGCTGTGTTATTCTTCTCGATGCCGCTTATATATGGGCGGTATCCTTGTCCGGATTTAGAGCCGGACCGTAAAGTCCAGAAGGAGGTGAATGACATGGCAAACCAATATCGTTTGATCGCTATCCTCAGCACCGCTAACGGTGAAGAGGGAATTGCTTCTCTTACTGACACAATTAAGGCTAAGATCGAATCAGGTGCTACGATTGACACATTCGATGCAATCGGAACACGTGAGCTCGCTTACGAGATTGATGGTCAGAAGAACGGCTACTATGTTCAGGCTGTATTTACTGCCGATAGCGTTTTCCCTAAGGAAATTGAGCGTGTTCTCAAGATTACTGATGGTGTAATCCGTTATCTCATTGTTCGTGTCGGTGAGTAATCACTTTTGACAGGAAGGTAACAGTAAATGAACAAAGTAGAATTAGTCGGAAGACTTACTAAGGACCCGGAAGTAAAGCTTACATCCAACCAGACCCAGTTTTGCAACTTCACGATCGCTGTTGACAGACGTTTTAAGGATGCCAACGGCCAGAGACAGGCTGATTTCATCAACTGCGTTGCATGGCGTCAGACTGCAGTCTTTATTCAGAAGTATTTCCATAAGGGCAACCGCATCGGTTTGGTAGGAAGCATTCAGACCAGAAGCTACGACGATCAGAATGGACAGAAGAAGTTCATCACTGAGGTTGTTGTCGACGAGGCAGAATTCGTAGAGTCATCTGGTGTTGCATCCGGTGAGACATATCGTCAGGAGCCTTCAGCTCCTACACAGTCCTTCAGCGCACCTGCGCCCATGGCACCCATGGCAGATTCAGTTGCTGCAAGTGCTCCTACTGCACCCAACATGCAGATCGATGCACCTACAGGCGGTTTTGATGAAGGTCAGTCCGGTGAGCTTCCATTTGAGATTTAATTAAAGGAGATCACTCAAAATGGCAGAAAACAGAGCACCCAGAGCCGGTGGTAGAGAGTTTGCCGGCGGAATGAGGCAGAGAAGAACACGCAGGAAGGTTTGCAACTTCTGCGCTAATAAGGTTGAATCTATCGACTTTATGGATGATGTCACACTCAAGAAGTACATTTCCGAGAACGGAAAGATCCTTCCCAAGAGAATGACAGGCACATGCGCAATCCACCAGCGTGAACTTACAACAGCTATCAAGCGTGCACGTCAGGTTGCAATTTTGCCCTACACGGTTCAGTAATCCGTTTTTGGGACAATAGTTGTCAGGTTTAACACAAATCTGCTCAGCTAAGTTATAATTTAAAAAATGTATAACAATCGGGCCCTCCCGGAGCATATAATATGTTCTTAGGAGACAGCCCGATTGTTTTGTAAATCTAATATCCGGGTTATCGGCGGAGGTTATTTATGAAGGTAATACTGCTTTCTGATGTCAAGAATGTCGGCAAAGCCAATGACGTTGTGAACGTCAGCGACGGTTATGCGAGGAACTTCCTTTTTAAGAAGGGACTTGCCAAGGAAGTCAATTCCGCGAATCTCAATGAAGTTAAGCTTCAGACCGGTGCTAAGGCAGAGCACGAGCGCAGGGCATTGATCGCAGCACAGGAGGCTAAGAAGGTCCTTGACGGTAAGGTATTTAAGGTAGTTGCCAGAGGCGGCGCAGACGGAAGACTCTATGGTGCCGTTACGGCTCAGGATATTTCCGACAGCCTTAAGAAGGAAGGCTTCGATATCGACAAGAAGAAGGTCGTTATCTCCAGCCCTATTAAGAATACCGGAATGTTTAAGACAAGAGTTAAGCTTCACCCCCAGGTATCTGCCGATATCAATGTTGAAGTAGTTACAGGTGCCTGATTAAGGTTTTGATTTTATATGGCTGAAGATCTGGATTATCTGAATAATCTTATCGATCAGGGAACTGATACGAACGGCGAAGTAGACGTGGAGATGGCGCTTCTTGCTCTTTGCATGCGCAGAAACAGCGCTATTCTCAAAGTCGTCGAGAACAAGATCGAAGAGAAGGATTTCTCCGACGCCCGTAACCGTGTCATCTATGGTGTCATTACTGACATGTTCCTTGATAATGCCCAGATCGACAGGATCACCGTATTTTCCGAACTGGAGAGAAGAGGTCTTGCCGACAAGGCAGGCGGACAGAGATATGTATACAGAGTAGGCGACAAGACTGCAGTCCAGACAGCTTTGGACAGCTATATAGAGGCTATCCGCGAGAGATCTGACAGAGCAAAGCTCCTTAAGGCAGTAGAAGACGTTAAGACCAAGGCGACAGACGGCAAGATGCGTGCAGCCGAGGCTGTTGATTATGCCGTTTCCGAGATCTCGGCACTGAGGAGTGCAGGTGAGACCAAGGGCTTTGAGGGCATGCCGGACATCCTTAAGATGACCATGACGGAAATCTATAAGGAACTTAAGGACGATAACGTCGGAGGCAAGGTCAAGGTCGGATTCCCCAAGCTCGATTCCATGCTTGGCGGTTTAAGGCCCGGTTCGCTTAATATCCTTGCGGCGCGTCCGAGTATGGGTAAGTCCGCGCTTGCTATCAATATGGCTGCGAATGTAGCCGCTAACCAGAATCCTGTCGCGATCTTCTCACTCGAGATGAGTAAGTCTGAGATAGCGTCCAGACTTATGTCTTCGTTCATGAACAAGCCCGTCAGCGAGATCATCTATTCGCATAAGATGAGCGAGGGCGACCAGAAGCAGATCGACAGGGCATTAAAGCTCCTGGCAGAGTATCCGATCTTCATCGATGACAACTCGGATACCAACCCTATTACCATGAAGTCTAAGCTCACGCAGCTTTTTGCAGGTCCCAACAAGCCCAGGCTCGTTGTTATCGACTATCTGCAGCTCATGACAATGCCCGGCAACGGCAGCAAATCCCGTAATGAAGAAGTTACGGCTATTTCCAGATCTTTGAAGCTCCTTGCAAAGGAGTTCAACATTCCAATCATTGCTCTTTCGCAGCTCTCCAGAGGCGCTGCGCAGAGAGATGACCATACTCCCCAGCTTTCCGACTTGAGAGATTCAGGTGCCATCGAGCAGGACGCCGATACGGTAATGTTTATCGACAGACCTGACTACTACAAGAAGAAGGATGAGGAAGGTTCGGCTGAAGGAGAGGAAGCTCCACAGACAGTTAATTTCAAGGATAAGGACGATGCTAAGCCCGCTTACATCTACCTCTCGAAGAACCGTCACGGCAGGACCGGCAGGGACTCGGTTTGGTGGGTCCCCAGAAAAACAATGTTTATCGAGCACAGCGATAAGGATCCCGAAGAGGATTCCGGCAGTGCTTATACCAGGACTGTGGACGGCGATACCGCTTCACAGAACTATAATTTTGAGAGTGTAACGACGGATGAGGGTCCGATCCCGGAGCCTCCCATGCCCGGCAATGATGATATCCCGCCTGAGAATGACGACTTCTTTGCCCAGGCAAACGACAGTTTTCCGGACGGTTTTTAAAATTTGAAAAATGAAGAGACAGCTGAGATCTTAGACAAGGTCCTTGAGTTTTCCAAAAGTAAAGGGCTCTTTGACTGTGGCATTATTGTTGTCGGTCTGTCCGGAGGTCCAGATTCTGTCGCTTTGCTCCATATCCTTAAGGGACTTAAGAACTGTTTTGACATAGATTGTGATATCTATGCCCTCCATTGCAATCACCATTTAAGACCTGTTGTATGTGACGAGGAAGCAGAACTCGTAAGGGAGCTCTGCAAAGAAAATAATGTCGAACTGAAGGTTTTGGATTTTGACTGCAAGGCATTTTCGGAGCAGAACCGCATTTCAGAAGAGACCGCAGGAAGAGTCTTAAGATATGAAGCTTTCGAGCAGTACGCTAAAGCACTCGAAAAGGCCACGGGTAAAACTGTCCGCGTAGCTATCGCACATCACAAGGATGATGTTGCTGAGACCATGATGATGAACCTCTTCAGAGGAGCAGGGTTGGAAGGTCTTGTTAATCCCAGGCCTGTTGCGGGAAGGATCATAAGGCCGCTTCTCTGCCTTAAGAAGAGTGAACTCGTGGATTATCTTAATACGCTCGGCATAAATTATGCTGTCGACCAGACAAACTTTACGACAGAAGGTACGCGCAATACCTGGCGTAACGATATCCTGCCGAAGATCTCTGAATCCTATGGCGATCCCACGGTACCCCTTACGAGGACATATAAGCTTTTATCGGACGATCTCGATTTCATCAGCAGGGAGGCCTTTGAGGCATATTCGGCAGGCCGCAGGCTGATCTCGGATTATCCCGTGCTGTCGGTAGCATGCATCAAGGATCTTCACAATGCAATGAAGTCCCGTGCCGTCAGATCATTGTGGCAGGAGACATTCGGAGACCTTATCGATTTCGAGGAAAGCAACTTAAACGACTGCTTTGATCTTATCGGAAGCGCGCCTTCGGGCGAGGTTTTCCTGGATATGCCTTTCGGCAGGAAGGCATACAGGCACGGCGATGTTTTCGCGTTCGGAACAACAGAAAGCATAAAGTCTCTGGCCTTAAAGATCGCTGAAGAAATGGGATTTTTCGTGGTTGGCGGTCCTGTAAATCTCGAGATCTCACTTCCTGAGACCGAAGATCAGGACAAAAATAACGCAAAGATACCGCATTCGTTATATATATTAAAAACAAGAATAATTGAGAACGCGCGCGAATTGGAGTATAATAATTTTTCGTGGTTTTGCCCTATTGAAGCGTTCGATGAGGGCAGGATCACGGCAGGTAATCCGGGCGGAATCGGTACGCCTCTCAAGATGAAGAGAGCAGGTTCTTCGGGCAGCAAAGAGCTTAACCGCTTGCTTACTGACCTTAAGATCCCTGAATCTGCGAGATCTCACATCCTCTTTATCCAAAAGGACGGGGAGATCCTATGGTTACCGGGATTCGGACACGGCATCGGATTTACGAATGCCGTAAGTTACGGAAAATGCATCGCGGAGAGACAGAGCGAAGGTAAGCCTGAGACTTTTGTCAGGATCGCGATAGAAAGGCAGTAAAGTACTATGGCAATCAATACTGATCAGGTGTTAGTTTCTCATAGTGAGATCGAGCAGATGCTTGAGCGTTTAAGCGGCGAGATCAACCGCGACTATGGTGATGAACCTCTTGTCGTCGTAGGTATCCTTACCGGTGCTTTTATCTTTACTGCTGACCTTGTAAGAAAACTTGAGATGCCTGTTATAGTTGATTTTATGCAGGTCTCATCTTATGTCGGTGAGTTCTCCACAGGAGAACTTAAGATCAAGAAAGATATGTCTTATGACATCAAGGATATGAATGTCCTTATCGTCGAAGACATTATCGATACGGGAAGGACTCTTGCTCTTCTTAAGGAACAGCTCCTTAAAAGACAGCCCAAGTCCCTTAAGATCTGCACTGCATTCGATAAGCCGAGCAGAAGAGTCAACGACCTGGTACCGGATTATAACGGGATCATCGTCCCGGATGAATTCATTGTCGGATATGGTCTTGACCTTGACGGCAAATATAGAGATTTCGACGACATTAGGATCGTAAGAAAGGAATAAGAGAAAGTGTCATCAGATAAGAATGAAAAGAATATCAAACCGATAGGCGGAGGATTATTCTTCTACGTCATTATGATAGTCGTATTGATTGCATTCTCGACTATCGTGTTTGGTGGAAATTACGGACAGAAGGAAAAGAAGACTCTGTCTGACGTTATGACGATCATCGAAGACGAGGGCAATGAAGTAAGCCTCGTAGAGATCAAGGGAACGACAGTTGTTGTAACCTACAAAGATTCCAACAAGATCAATCAGCAGGTTACCCAGGACATTCCTTATGAGTACGTAGATGATCTCGTTTTAAAGCTTGAGAAGGCTAAGAACCAGGGCAAGATCGATAATTATAACTACACCGAACCGTTTGACTGGTCCCTGATCGTTAATGTAGTACTGTTCGCGGTATCCCTGATCGTTGTGGTAGTTCTCTTCATGAGCATCACAAGACAGAGCAGAGACGGCAACAGCGTATTCAGCTTCGGTAATAACCGCGCCAGATTGTCAGACCCTAACAAAGACAAGGTCAAGTTCTCTGACGTCGCAGGTTCTGTAGAAGAGAAGGAAGAGCTCCAGGAAATCGTTGATTTCCTTAAGAACCCTAAGAAGTACCAGCAGCTCGGAGCCAAGATCCCGAAGGGCGTTCTCCTCTATGGTGCACCCGGTACAGGTAAGACATTGCTTGCCAGAGCCGTTGCAGGCGAAGCAGGTGTTAAGTTCTTCTATATCTCAGGTTCTGACTTCGTCGAAATGCTTGTCGGTGTCGGTGCTTCACGTGTAAGATCACTCTTCTCCGATGCCAAGAAGGAAGCTCCTTCCGTAGTATTCATCGATGAGATCGAT
Source organism: Clostridiales bacterium (assembly GCA_017537905.1). The sequence goes on from JAFYJX010000042.1 coordinate 14,409, forward strand.
GCAGTCGGCCGTAAGAGAGGCGCAGGCCTTGGCGGCGGACAGGATGAGCGTGAGCAGACATTGAACCAGATCCTTGTAGAGATGGATGGTTTCGATGTTAACTCCAATGTTATCGTTATGGCAGCTACAAACCGTGTTGACGTTCTTGACCCGGCACTTCTCCGTCCGGGCCGTTTTGACAGACGTATCATGGTAAATATGCCTGACGCAGATGAGCGTGAAGCTATCCTTAAGATCCATGCCAGAAAGAAGCCCCTCGCAAAGGACGTTGACCTCCACGAGGTTGCTCTTTCAACAGTCGGATTTACAGGTGCTGACCTGGAGAACCTTCTTAACGAAGCAGCTCTCATGACAGCACGTCATAACAAAAAAGAGATTACGATGCAGGAGATCACTGACGCTACTTTCAGAGTTCAGATGGGTCCCCAGAAGAATTCAAAGAAGTTAAGCGACAAGGTAAAGCGCCTTACTGCTTATCACGAAGCAGGCCACGCAGTTGTGCTCCGTGCTACTTCCGAGTTCGAGAAGGTCGACCGTGTAACGATCATCCCTGCAGGCAGAGCAGGCGGATTTACTGCTTATAAGCCGATCGAAGATACTGATTTCTATACAGAGAAGATGCTCCTCGATACCATCAAGATGGCATTGGGTGGACGAGCAGCTGAAGAGATCTTCCTCGGCGAAGTTTCCACCGGCGCGTCATCTGATCTTCAGACATGCAACAACATCGCGAAAAACATGATCAAGCGTTACGGTCTTTCCAAGAAGTTCCGCAACATGGTATTCGGCGATGAGAACGAAGAAGTATTCTTAGGTTACTCAATGGGCCAGGTCCAGAGCTATTCTGACCAGACTGCAGCAGCTATCGACGAAGAGATCAAGTACATCATCGATTCCTGCTATGAAGAGACCAAGAGGATCCTCCTGGAGAAGAAGGCAGTAGTTGAGGGCCTTTCGAAGAGACTTATTGAAAAGCTTACTGTTGACGGTCCTGATTTCGAGAAGATCTATGAGGCAGACGGCAACTTAAGTGCCGTATATCCTCAGGAGTATTCCGGAATCAGCACAGAGCCCGATGTAACTACAGCATATGAAGCTCCGGAAACAAAGCCTGAGCCTGTCGCAGCTTACGAATCTGTTGAAACAGCGCCTGCTGAGAGCAAGCCTGCTTCAAAGCCCGCTGAAGACAGCGATGATACCATCGATCCGGGCCCGACAGACTAACAGATATAACAGTCAATAATTAGGCCGTCTTCCGGGACGGCCTAAATCATAAATGGGGGATGATTAATATGAAAAAGCTGATAGCAAGCCTGCTCGTAGTATCAGTAATCGCAGTTTCTGCATGTTCGGAAACAGGCGCCGGGAACAGTGAGAGTGCAAATGCACTTGCCGGCAATTATGCTTCAATGACTCCCGAAGAGATCTGCGCTTCACTTACGCTGGAACAGAAGACTGCCCAGATGATGCAGCCCGTCCTCTATAACGTTCATCCGACAGCAATGAAGAATACCGATTACGGCTCTGTCATTGCGAGGATCGATGACTGGCCGATGCCTAAGGTCAGTGCCTGGCAGGAGACTGTCACAAGCTATCAGCAGTATGCTCTGCAGTCATCTGCGAAGATCCCTTATATCTACGGCAATGACAGCGTTCACGGAGTTAATTTCGCATCAGGCTGCGTTATCTTCCCGCACAACATTAATATCGGCGCGGCAAATGACACCGCCCTTACGGAAGAGTACGGAAAGATCGTCGGAAGTGAGATCGCCCAGGCGAAGATGATCCTTAATTTTGCACCATGCGTTGCTACTGCAAACGATCCCAGGTGGGGACGCACTTATGAGTCTTATTCATCTGACAGCAAGATCGTAAAGGACCTCGCTGTTGCATATACAAAGGGACTTTTATCGCAGGGCGTTCTCGCCTGCCCGAAGCACTTTTTCGGAGACGGCATGACTTCATATGGAACTGGTGAGAGCACGTCTCTCGACAGGGGTGATGCGAAGCTTAACGAGGAACAGATCAAAGATCAGCTTTCTATCTACCAGGCTCTTATAGATGAAGGTGTTCAGGTGATAATGCTCTCGCACTCATCATTGAACGGCACTAAGATGCATGAGAATGAGAAATACATCAGCATGCTGAAAAATGAGATGGGTTTTAAGGGAATAGTCTTATCTGACTGGGATGCCGTAATGAACTGCTCCGGTTCTTCTTACAAGGAAAACGTGATCCTCTGTGTTAATGCCGGCGTTGATATGCTCATGACAGAGACAGATCACGATGCCTGCATGAATTTCATAATCCAGGGCGTAAAGGACGGTCAGATCAGCGAAGAGCGCATCAATGACGCTGTTACGAGAATAATCAGAGTTAAAAAGGAAGCAGGACTTTTTGAAGATCCTTATCTCGAGAAGCTCAGTCCGGCTTATGAATTCGGCAGCACGAGATCCCATGAGGTCGCAAGACAGCTCGCCGCTGAATCCTTTGTCGCGCTTAAGGCCGGCAAGAAGATGTATATCGAACCAGGCATGAAAGTCTTCGTTACGGGTCCTGCAGCAGATGACACCGGCGCGCTCTGCGGCGGCTGGACATATTTCTGGCAGGGTGTTTCGGACAAGGAATATTTCGGTTCGACGGATACTCATCTGGCAGAAGGCAATTCGATCGTAGAGGCGCTGGAACAGGCCGGAGTCGAGGTCGTTACCGACAAGGCCCAGATCGCGTCCTGCGACATGGTGCTCCTCTGCATCGGCGAAAAGCCTTACGCCGAATGGTACGGCGATACTAATGACCTTTCTCTTACTGGAACCCTGGGTCTTCCGGGAAACAGCGATGCGATCAAGTTTGCAGCTGAATCAGGGCTTCCTACAGTAGCGCTTATCGTCGCAGGCAGAAATGTTATCGTCAGCGATTATATTGATAAATGGGATTCCTGCATCATGCTCTATCTCCCGGGCTCAGAAGGCGGCAATGCCGTAGCTGACGTTCTTACGAAGAAGGCTGAACTTAAGGGCACTCTTCCCATGCCTTATTATTCTTCGGTCGATCAGATCGGCACGAAGAACTGCTGGAAAGACACGGGCTGGAATGCTTTCAAGGATTAAGAGTTGTCTCTTACTTTGAATTGATGTTCTCGAACGATAACTTAAACTTCTCGTTGTGATCGATCGCCCAGTCGACTGCCCATTCTGATTCGAAGAGGACGACCGGTTCATCGTCTCTGTCGAGAACGAGGAGTGAAGTTGACGTGAGAGTCATCTCCTTAGGGTCAAATCCCTCGACATCTGATTTAGCCCAGCGTGCGAGACGGTAGGGCAGGGGTGTTCTTACGATCTCAACGTTATATTCGGACTGAAGTCTGTATTCCAGCACGTCAAACTGAAGGATACCTACAACGCCCATTACATAAGTCTCAGTACCGATATTAGGCTGCTTATAGAGCTGTACCGCGCCTTCCTGAGAGAGCTGCTCGATACCTTTGAGGAACTGCTTGCGCTTCATTGAATCCTTAGGCTCGACGCGCGCGAAGTTCTCCGGTGCGAATACCGGGATAGGATCAAACTCGAATTTTCTGTTAGTAGAAATGATCGTATCGCCGATCCTGAAGTTACCGGGATCGAAGATACCGATGATGTCGCCTGCGAAAGCCTCTTCGGTGATGGCTCTGTCCTGGGCCATGAACTGCTGGGGCTGTGCAAGAGTGATCTTCTTGCCTGTGCGCATGAGGTTAACTGTCATGTTCTTCTCATACTGGCCGGAGCAGATACGGATGAATGCCATACGGTCTCTGTGTGAAGGATCCATGTTAGCCTGGATCTTGAATACGAAGCCGGAGAACATTGTATCTTCGGGTTCTACAACACCGTCTGTGGTGTTGTGCGGAGCAGGTCCGGGGCTCATCTTGAGGAAGTGCTGCAGGAAGGGCTCAACGCCGAAGTTTGTGATAGCTGAACCGAAGAATACGGGAGTTAATTCGCCCTTAAGAACTTTGTCCATGTCGAGCTCGTCGCCTGCCATATCAAGGAGTTCAATGTCATTTCGGAGTGTCTCGAGGTGGCCTGTCATGAGCATCTCGTCGAGCTTGGGATCGTCGATGCCGGAGACGCTCTGTGTGACCATGGATGCGCCGTGGTCATTATTCTCGCGGTCGAAGAGAAGAACGTTGCGGGAAGCTCTCTCGTATACGCCTTCGAAGTCGCCGTCTGTGCCGATAGGCCAGTTGATAGGGACGGATCTGATGCCCAATACCTTTTCGAGCTCGTCCATGAGGTCGAAAGGATTCTTGGCAGCACGGTCCATCTTATTGATGAATGTGAAGATCGGGATACCGCGTCTTCTACATACCTGGAAAAGCTTGATAGTCTGTGCCTCTACACCCTTTGCGCCGTCCAAAACCATTACTGCAGAGTCAGCAGCGCAGAGCGTTCTGTATGTGTCCTCCGAGAAGTCCTGGTGACCGGGGGTATCAAGGATATTGATGTGGCAGCCGTCATATTCGAACTGCATTACTGATGAGGTTACTGAAATACCACGCTTTTTCTCGATTTCCATCCAGTCTGAAGTAGCGTGGCGGGCAGCCTTACGCGCTTTGACAGATCCTGCCTGGTGGATGGCACCTCCGTAAAGAAGGAGCTTCTCTGTAATCGTGGTCTTACCTGCGTCCGGGTGCGAGATTATCGCAAACGTGCGGCGTCTTTTAATTTCATCAACAGAATTCATTTTAACCTCAAGAAATGTATAATAGCCTAATAGAGACAAGTAATTATATATAAGAAAGAAGGGAATTACAAATAATGAAACGTGGTGGTGGCGTTCTAATGCATATCAGCTCACTTCCCGGACCTTTTGGCACGGGCGTGATCGGACAGGAGGCAATAGATTTCGCGAAGCAATTGGCTTCCCAGGGCATGAAGTACTGGCAGGTTCTGCCGTTTTCCTACCCCGGCATGGGTAATTCACCTTATCAGAGTTTCTCGGCTTTTGCCGGCAACTGGCTATTTATCGACCCCAGAAGGCTCGAAAAGCGCGGCCTTCTGACACCTGCAGAGGTTCAGCAGGCTGAATATACCCAGAACAAGTGGAGAATCGACTACGATTTCTTAAGGACCAACAGGGATGAACTCCTGAGGAAGGCCTTCGAGCGCGCAGACAAGGACCTTCTTGCCAAGGCTGACAAGTTCATCAAGGACAACAAATGGGTCCAGGACGTTGCAGCTTACCAGACTGTTAAGGATGCCGACTTCGGCAAGCCCTGGTGGGAATGGGCAGATGCTAACCTCAGAAATTATGAGAAGTCTGCCGTAGCAGGCCTTAAGAACAATCCCAACTACAGATATCACGGCTTTGTGCAGTACCTGTTCTTTGACGAGTGGGCACAGGTCAAAAAAGAGATAAATGACCTCGGCATCTCCATAATCGGCGATATCCCGTTCTATGTATCGGGAGATTCCGCTGACGTATGGGCCAGCAGAGATCTTTTCAAGATGGCAACGGCTTCAGGCGTCAACAAAGTCTTAAAAGACTACGAGAAGGCGCTCGACAAGTATAAGAAGGCAATAGAAAAAGGCGAGACCACAGATAAAGACGGCCAGCCTTTGAAAGAACCCAGAAAGCCGAAGCCGGAAGCCCTCGTTTTCGAGAGCGTCGCAGGAGTTCCGCCGGATTATTTCTGCGCCGACGGACAGCTCTGGGGCAACCCCATCTACGACTGGAAGAAGATGAAAGCTGACCACTACGCATGGTGGATGAGCAGGCTTGAAGATAACTTTAAGCTCTTTGACTATTTGAGGATCGACCACTTCCGTGCGTTCTCTTCTTACTGCGAGATCGAAGCAAATGCCGAGACTGCCAGGGACGGCAAGTGGATCCCGGGTCCGGGCCTCGATTTCTTCGAAGAATACGACAAGAAGTTTAAGGACAGATCCAGGCTTATCGCTGAGGATCTGGGCGAAGTGACGCCTGACCTCGCCGAGTTCATGGGCAAGGTAGGGATCCCCGGAATGAGAGTCATGGAATTCGCATTCTATCCGGGCGACAACAGCTCATTCCTGCCTCATAATTTCGACAATAACTGTGTCGCATACACAGGCACACACGATAACAACACGCTTTTGGGCTGGCTTTGGGACAGCCCGGAGGAAGTGCGCAAGTGCTGCCTCGAATACTGCGGTTTCACAGGCGATAACTGGGGCGACGGCGGTACTCACAGCGGTTCATGCAGAGCTATCATCAAGACTCTCTGGATGAGCCATGCAGATGTTGCGATAATTCCTATCCAGGATATGTTAGGTTACGGCGGTGATACCAGAATGAATGTCCCCGGAACGCCCACAGGCAACTGGATGGTAAGGTTTACAAAGGAAGACTTTGATTCAATAGATAACGACTGGTACAGGAATCTTAACAGGATCTATTTCAGATAAGGAGAATTCTATGAAATACATTCTTTGCATCGACCAGGGAACCACTTCTACGAAGGCATTCCTCCTTGATGAGGAAGGTAATCTGTCACAGGGCACGCATGTGCCTTTTAAGCAGTACTATCCCCAGCCCGGATGGGTAAGCCACGATGCAGAGGAGATATATGTTTCAGTCCTTAAAGCAATCTCCATGATCTTGAAGGAGCATCCTGAAGCAAAGGGCAATATAGCATGCATGGGCATCACTAACCAGCGTGAGACGACGGTTGCTTTCTCGCACACCGGAAAGCCTTTGGATCAGGCGATCGTATGGCAGTGCAGAAGGACTTCCGATATCTGCAGACGTCCTGAGATCAGAGAGCAGGGCAGAAGGATCACAGAGATCACGGGACTTAAGATCGACCCTTATTTCTCCGCCACGAAAATGCTCTGGTTCATGGAGAACATCAGGAGTCTGGGACAGCGCTGCGCAACGGGCGAAGCACACCTCTCCACGATCGACGGCTTCCTCGTATACAGGCTCACTAACGGAGCTTCTTATGCTTCAGATTATTCGAACTGCTCGAGGACCATGCTTTTCGACATCGCTCGAAAAGAATATGACCAGGAATTCTTAGAGCTCTTCGGCGTTCCGCAAAAAGCGCTCGCAAAGCCTATGGAATCCTGCGCCGATTACGGCGAGATCGACTTAAAGCCCGATTATCTTAAGGAAAGCGGTTTTGATAACGATGAGATCGAGGATCTCCTCTCGATAAACGGCGTGCATATCACGGGCGTCCTGGGTGACCAGCCTGCGGCTCTTCTCGGCCAGAATGCAATAAACAAAGGCGATTCCAAGACCACATACGGTACCGGAAGCTTTACACTGATGAACCTCGGAACAGAACCCGTATTCTCCAAGAACGGACTTCTGACATCGTGCGCATGGTCTATCAAGGGCGTTACGAATTATGCTCTGGAAGGAAGTATTTTCCAGGCAGGATCGGTCATCAGCTGGCTTAAGGATGAACTTCAGTTTATAAATACTCCCGCCGAGTGCGATGATATCTGCAATTCCATTGAGGATGCAGGAGGAGTATATCTCGTTCCCGCGTTTACAGGACTTGGCGCTCCTTACTGGAAGCCTGATGCCAGAGGTATCTTAACAGGTCTTACCAGAGGCACCGGAAGAGCCCAGATCGTAAGGGCGGGCGTCGAATCGATCGCATATCAGGTTACGGAACTTGTTAACCTCATGACTGACGATACCGGTATAAAAGCAGGACAGATGAAGGTCGACGGCGGCGTATGCGCCAGCTCATTCCTGATGCAGCTCCAGTCAGACCTCTTAGGCGTAAAGATCACTAGAGCATTAAGTGATGAGATGACTGCGATGGGTGCCGGACTTGCAGCGGGAATCGAAGCAGGTATATTTGATTCCGTTGAAGCTACAGGCAGGTTCTATCAGGCAGGAGCATCCTACGATCCCAAGATGTCTGCATTTGAAGTATCCGAGAAGATGGAGGGTTATCGTTCTGCCGTAAGAGCAACACTTCTTTCCGGTAACGACTGATCTAATGGTTCAGGTTTATATTGTTTTCTTCAAGATATTCGTATTCCTTGCTCTAGGTTTTGTCTTAAACAAGACAAAGGTCATTGACGGCAATGCCGAAAAGGCTTTGTCGAAGATACTTCTTACGGCCGTACTGCCGTTCATGATCTTAAATTCGAGCCAGCACACATATTCAAATGAAGCCGTAAACGGCATGATCACATGTGCTGCTTTCGGCGTCGCATATTATGCCCTGACGCTTATTGTCATGCGCCTTTCGCTAAAAAGGGCGAAGATGACAGAAGACGAGCGCAGGATAATGGTGACATGTACTGTCTTTGCGAATACGGGCTTTGTGGGATTTCCTCTGATGGAGGCTCTGTTCGGAAATTACGGACTTCTTCTGGCCGCTGTATATAATCTCTGCTATAACCTGTTTTTCTATACTTATGCGGTCTATCTCTTCTCCAAAAAGCCGAAGTTCAGACTCTTGGAGATCTTCAAAAACCCTGTATCCGTTGCATCGATCCTGGCTATCGTTCTTTTCATAATTCCGTGGAGAATGCCTTCATTTTTGAGCGAGACATTTAAGCTCATAGGCGACATGACGGTCCCTATGTCCATGATGGTAATGGGTTCAATGCTCGCAGGCGTTAAGATCAAGAAGCTTGTAACGGATAAGAAGGCTTATGTGGTATCGGCATTAAGGCTTATGGTACTGCCGGCTGTCGTAATGGGAACAGTCGTCGCAGTGTCGCTTTTTTATCCGATGTTGAGCGAGACAAAGAGCGTCGTTGTCATGATGTGCGCTTTGCCTTGCGGCTCAATGAATGTAATATATTCCGAGAATCACGATGTCGCACCGCATTTTTGTGCGCGTACGGTATCGCTGTCGATGATATTCATGCTTGTAACCCTCATGTTCTGGGCATGGGCGGTCAAAGCGGTATTCTGATATAAAGAGGTACGGGAAATGAGTGAGAATTCAAATAAGATCGAGAGGATCGAGAACGAGAAACTGGTTGAACTTCTGGGCAGGATCCGTCAGGACAGCTCCGAGGAGAACATGATAGCAGTTCTTAAGGAAGCTGCTGTTTCCAAGTTCCTGGTCCCCGTTGACGGCACGGAAGGCAGTTACAGCTTCCATGCGGTAAGTGATTCCAAGGGCCTTAAGTACATGGTCGTCTACTGTGACAGTGACAGCTTTGAGGTCGCTTTCGAGGATAAAAAGGAGCCGCAAAACGGTGTAATTGCAGGCTTTGCAGATCTTATCGATGTAGTAATGGCTCCGAAGATGGACCTCTCGGGCTTCGTTATCAATCCCGGTTCGGAGGAAGTCCTCTTCGGCAAGGAAATGCTTAAGATGATCGCTGCGCAGATGGGTATTGGCGGCGACGGCACGGCCAAGGTCGGAGAGCCCGACAAATACCCGCCGGAACTTAAGAAAGCATTGTCCGGTTATCTCCAGATAGAGCCGACCGTAAACAGCATCTGGGTAAGGCTTATGAGGGAGAACGGCACTGACCGCCTGATCTGGCTTATCGTTGCTGATGCAGAAGGCGAGGGAGAGCCTCTGAAATATACTCTCGAGAACTTAAGAAAGTATTGTCTTCCTTATCTGGATAACATGGATGCCATGGTCGTATCAAATAAAGAAGATTTCGCCATAAGAGTGATCGAAGGCGTAAAACCCTTTGTTACGAGGGATGACGGCTGATCATGAGCAGGGGTAAGACAGGTCTTATTGTTCTCACGATACTCGCGGCAATGTTCTTTTTGTTCATTGCCATCCTTTTCGGTTCGAGTTCGAAAAGACAGGGCGTGATCGACAGGAAAGCCGCTCTGGATGAGAAACTTGCCGCTATTGCACAGGAAGACATCACGATCTACTGGATCGGTGAGTTCCCTCAGGAATTAGAGGTCTTAGCTCCCGTTACCCAGGTGATAGCTCCTGAGAATGCATCTTCCGAGACTCTTCCCATAAAGACGACCTCGATCCATCTCACCGAGCGTGACGATTACGGAAATATAGTAAAAGAAGAGATCCCAAGGGAATATTCCAGATATATGCTCATCGTTATCACGGGAAATCCCGAACTCTCGGATAGTGCCAAAGAAGCCCTGAATAACGCGATCGCCGTCAACGGAGTCCCGGTTTTCGCTGCAGGCGACGAAGCATCGGACCTTGTTGGAAACATTCTGATGTATTACCGCCGCAAGACCGGCCCGGGGAGCTCACTTTTCTACAGTTTGAGTTCCAGATACAAGGAAAATCCCGTTCCTGAGGACAAAATCAGCGCCGGCGGTATGGATCTGGCTGAGGCCATGCCCGAAATAATCGATCTTGCCATTGCCCAATATCCTGCGGACGAACGCATACAGTCTGTAAACAAGTAATTTTCCAGTGGCAGATTGCCACATTTTCACATGCCCGAAACCACCTAAAAAGTGCAAAAAATAAGCCGTTTCGGTTTGACACCAAATTGTAATAATTATAATATAAGAGGGTGTTTAAATCCTTTTAGGAGGTGGTTCATATCCGCGCGTTAGAACAAAGGATACTCACCGAAGGTCAGATTCTTCCGGGTGAAGTTCTTAAGGTTGGAAGCTTCTTAAACCAGCAGATCGACACAAAACTCCTTAAGGATATGGGCGAGGAAATCGCCGGGCTTTTCTCATGTAACAATGTTACAAAGGTTTTAACCATTGAGTCTTCGGGCATTGCGCTCGCTTATTCGGCTGCGGTCGCATTAGGCGTTCCGATGGTATTTGCCAAGAAGCACAAGAGCTCTAACCTTGCCGGCAACATCCTCACATCGAAGGTTTTCTCTTATACACACCAGCAGACATACGACATCATGGTATCGGGTGATTACATCAACAGTGATGACACGATCCTTATCGTCGATGACTTCCTCGCGATGGGAAATGCGCTTAACGGACTGATCGATATCGTAGATCAGGGCGGTGCCAGATTGGCAGGCTGCGCCATCGCTATCGAGAAGGGTTTCCAGGGCGGCGGAGACGCTCTGAGGGCCAAGGGCATCAGAGTCGAATCTCTGGCCATCATTGACAGGATGACCGATGACTCTCTGGAGTTCAGGCCGCAGTAAGCCTGAACAAAACTAACTTAGATATGCAATTGTTTGGCATATATCAAATTTGAACGGAGGCAGTTTATGAAAAAACTCATTTCGATGTTGGTAACTGCTGCACTCGCAGTTACATCAGTCTTCGCTCTTGCAGGCTGTAATTCTAACGGCGGCAACGGCGGCGGCAAGGCATCTAATTTCAAGGTAGGTGCAATTTACATCAACAGCCAGAACGACACATCAGGTTATACCTATGCTCATCATCACGGTATTACCGAAGGTATGAAGAAGATCGGTCTTGATCCTGCCAAGGATCTCTACATCGTAGACAACATACCTGAGGATGACGAGAAGGTTAAGCAGGCAATCGACCAGCTCGCTGGTAACGGCTGCAACATCATCTTCGGTATCAGCTTCGGTTATATCAACGCATTCGAAGCAAAGGCTAAGGAATATCCGGACATCATCTTCTCTCATGCTACCGGTTATCTCTCAAATGATAAGAACTTCAATAACTATTTCGGAAGAATCTATCAAGCTCGTTATCTTGCAGGTATCGCAGCAGGTTATAAGTCTCTCGAATTAAACAACAACAATATCGGTTATGTATCCGCTTGGGGTACTGAGTATGCTGAGACATGTTCAGGTATCAATGCTTTCGCAATGGGATGCATCGCAGTTAACCCTGATGCTAAGATCAGCGTTTATGAGATCTCCACATGGGGTGACCAGCAGCTCGAAAGACAGGCAGCTGAGACATTGATCGATACATACGGATGCTGCGTAATCGCTCAGCACTGCGACTCCGCTCAGCCTCAGATCGTTGCTAACGAGAAGGGCGTTTTCGGATGCGGCTACAACTCAGACATGACAGCTGAAGCTCCCAAGGCTCACCTTACAGCACCTGTATGGAACTGGGATGTTTACTATGCAACAGCTATGAAGGCTGCTATGGAAGATCCTGCAAACTTCATGACAAAGGTAGGCAACTACTATGAAGGTCTGAAGGCAGGCTTCGTTGACGTAGCTCCTCTTTCTTCCAACTGCACAGCTGAGACAAAGGAAGCTATCGATCTCGCTAAGAAGATGATGATCTCCGGCGAGTGGGATGTATTCTCCGGCGTTAAGCTCTCATTCTCCGGCGCAGCAGGTTCTGTTGCAGTAGCTAAGACAGACGCTGCTCTTAAGACAAATGACGGTACAGAGATCGTTGCAGCAGGCGGCCCTTCTGTTGAAGACGGCGTCATCCAGGGCTCAATGAACTACTACGTTGAAGGCGTTACACAGGTTAACTGATAACTAAAATTTTTGATCACGCGAGGTGTTTTATGGAATATGCCATAGAGCTAAAGGGAATATCTAAAAGCTTCGGCCCTGTGGCGGCCAATAAAAACATCAATCTGTCTCTCGAAAAGGGCGAGATCCTTGCCCTGCTCGGAGAGAACGGATCAGGAAAAACGACACTTATGAACATGCTGTCGGGCATCTATATGCCCGACAGCGGTTCTATTTTTATCGACGGGAAAAAGGTGTCCATCAACTCACCTGAAGATTCCGGCAAACTGGGAATAGGAATGGTACACCAGCACTTCAAGCTGGTAGAGCGTTTTACGGCGCTCGAGAATATCCGTATCGGAATGAGGGATGCAGGACGTTTTCTGCACGGTGCAGACGTCCGTAAAAAGATTGAAACTACAGCCGAAAAGTTCGGCTTTGATATAGATCTGGATAAGGTTGTCGCCAACATGGCGGTATCCGAGAAACAGACACTGGAGATCCTGAAGGTCCTCTGCTATGGCGCTAAGATCATCATTCTGGATGAGCCTACCGCAGTGCTTACCGTTCAGGAGATCGACCGTCTTTTCGACGTCTTACGCAAGATGAAGGAAGACGGACATTCGATCATCATCATCACACATAAACTTAACGAGGTTATGGCGATATCAGACAGAGTTGCCGTTTTAAGACACGGCGAATACATCGATACCGTAGTAACCTCAAAGACAAATGAGAAGGCGCTTACAGAGCTCATGGTCGGACGTAAGATCGAGCTTAATATCGACCGTCCCATCATGGAAAAGACGCATCCTCTACTTGAGATAAGAGACCTGACCGTCAAGAACGATGAGGGCGCTATAGCTGTAGATCACATTAATTTCTACATCAGAGGCGGAGAGATGCTGGGCGTTGCGGGAATCGCAGGTTCAGGCCAGAAAGAACTTTGCGAAGCTATCGCAGGACTGCGTAAGATCGAAGAAGGCCAGATGATCCACGAAGGCGAGAGTATCGTCGGAATGTCTCCTAAGAAGATCTTGGAGCACGGCATCTCGATGAGCTTTATTCCTGAGGACCGTCTTGGCATGGGACTTGCTCCGTCGCTGTCCATCACTGACAACATGATCCTCAAAAACTACAACGAGTCCAAGGGCATATTTGTTGACCGTAAATCTGCACGCGAAGAAGCACAGAAAGTCATCGACAGACTTGAAGTCGTTACGCCCTCTACAGAGACTCCGGTAAGAAGACTTTCCGGCGGTAACGTCCAGAAAGTCCTGCTCGGACGCGAGATCAAATCCGGTCCTAACGTACTTATCACCGCATATCCTGTAAGAGGTCTTGATATCAACTCTTCTTACACGATCTACAATATCCTGAATGAGCAGAAGAAAAAGGGTGTAGGCATTCTTTTCGTCGGCGAAGATTTGGATGTCATGCTCGCTTTGTGCGACAAGATCATGGTCATCTGCCACGGCAAGCTTCAGGGTGTTGTTAACAGTAATCACACGACCAAAGAAGAGATCGGACTTATGATGACAGGTACTATCAACATCGTAAACAAAGAAGGTAAGACTGACGGTATCGCTAAGGATTCAGCTTTTACAGATGAGGAGGTCAAGGCCTGATGAAAAAATATCATCTTGTAAGAAGAGCTGACGCCAAGCTCAGCAGAACGCTTATTTTCTATGCTGTAGGCATTATCGTTTCACTTACGATAGGTGCCATTATCTTAGGTGTCCTGGGCATCAATCCTTTCGATTACTACGGCAAGATGTTTACGATCGGACTTGTCGGAAACAGATACGGATATAAGAGCATCGAGGGACTTCTAAAGATCTTTGTTCCGCTCCTTATCACATCACTTGCATTAAGCCTTTCGTTCAAGATGCGCTTCTGGAATATCGGAGGCGAGGGCGAGTTTTTGATCGGCGCGATAACTGCATCGATCATCGCATTTAACAGCTCCGGAATGCCTAATTTTGTTACTGTTCTTCTGATGTGCCTCGCAGCGATGATCTCGAGCGGAATAATCGGTATCGCGATCGCAGCTCTTAAGGTCAGGTTCAATACGAATGAGACTCTCATGACGCTCATGATCAACTACATCATGCTCTACGTCATAAGATATATCGGCGAGACAAAAGCAGACTGGAATTTCTTCTTAAGAGAAGACTCCGAGAGACCTAAATTCGGTACTTTCCCTGATTCCGCAGTTATGGCAGGAATCCCGATGGGACAGTTCAAACTCTTATGGTCAGTTATCATCGCGCTTGCCCTTACGGCAATCGTTTATGTCTATCTCAAATATACCAAGCAGGGATATGAGATTTCCGTTGTAGGTGACAGCAGCGCTACTGCTAAATATGCCGGAATGAGCGTCGGTAAGATCGTATTAAGGACGATGTTCATCTCATCTGCAATGATCGGTCTTGCTGCAGCGCTTACGGTATCCGCTTCAGGTACGATCTCTGATACCGTTACCAACAACGTAGGCTGGACGGGAATCATCGTAGCATGGCTCTCAAAGCTCAGTGTTCCTGCGGTATTCGTAACATCAATTCTTATATCTATCCTGCAGTACGGATGCCAGGCAGCGGCAACCCAGTATCCTGCGATCGACAGCAATTATGCAGATCTTCTTCAGGGACTCATTTTGTTCTCAGTTCTTGTCGCTGACTTTGCAGCAAACTTTAAGATCGTAAAGAAGGAGGATGCTAAGAATGCTTGAAGTATTTACATTATTCCTCTTTAACATAATCGTTTACAACATACCGCTCTTGTACGGTACGACCGGTGAGATCATGATCGAGAAATCCGGCTCTCTGAACTTAGGCGTTGAGGGTACGATGGCGATCGGTGCGGTTGCAGGTTATCTCGTAGGCATCAAGGCTGACAACCTGTTTGTCGCAGTTCTCGTAAGCTTTATCGCTTCAGGTCTTGTAGGTCTTCTGTTCTCGTTCCTGACAGTTACTTTGCAGGCAAACCAGAATGTAACCGGTCTTACGATCACTACATTCGGTGTTGCTTTCTATTACTTTATCGGTAACGCGCTGGCCAACAGCGAAGGCGGCTGGCCCAGAATGAACGATACCAAGCTCGCAGCACAGGCACAGGCGTTTGCGATTCCCGGATTATCGAAGATCCCGTTCGTCGGTGAAGCACTTTTCTCCCACGGAATCCTCGTATATCTCGGTGTCATTATCGCGATCCTGATGTGGCTCTATTTCAATAAGACCGTACCCGGCTTAAAGCTCAGGGCAATAGGTGAGAACCCTGCCGCTGCAGATTCATTGGGTGTTAACGTAACATTCTATAAGTATGCACACATCATCGTCGGTTCAGGCATCATGGGAATCGGCGGACTTTACATGGGTCTTAACATGGGCGGTACTTTCGAAGGTTCCAACTGCTGGATCAACGGTTACGGCTGGATCTCGATCGCTCTCGTTATCTTCGCGAACTGGAGCCCTGCAAAGGCATTGCTCGGAACTCTCGTTTTCGGATTCTTCAACACATTAAGAGTTCAGAACGCAGCGCTTGCCTACGCATTCCCGAATGCTCTCGGCTGGCTTACCAAGATACCGTCTCACTTCTTCTCGGCACTGCCGTTCATCATAACGCTCATAGTTCTCATCGCAAGCTCTCTCTCATCGAAGAAAAAGAGCGGTGAGCCTCAGGCAATCGGACGCAATTACTACAGAGAAGACAGATAAAACGCAAAAGGGGAAACTATGCACAACGTAAGAAAACTTACAGACAACTTGACATGGATCGGCGTAACGGACCGCAGGATCTCTAAGTTCGAGAAAGTCTACAAGCTTAATTCCGGCATGAATTACAATTCGTATTTTCTTGATGCCGGTGCTAGTGTTCTTTTCGATACGGTCGACAGGGAAGTTGCGGATACGTTCTTCGACAATCTTAAGTATTGTCTGAACGGCCGTGATCTCGACCACATCGTTATCCATCACATGGAGCCTGATCACTCGGCTACTCTCGCGGCTGTTCTGGATCTTTATTCGAATGCGAAGATCATCTTAAATGCGAAAACACTTCAGTTCCTGTCGCAGTTCTTCCCGGACAGGGATTACTCTGACAGAGCGGTCGTTGTAAAAGACGGCGATGAGTTAGAACTCGGATCTCATAAGTTTAAGTTCGTTTTCGCACCCATGGTCCATTGGCCTGAGGTCATGATGAGCTTTGATGAGACAGACGGAACGCTCTTTTCCGCTGATGCATTTGGCAGCTACGGTGCTATAAACGGTTCGATCTTTGCAGATGACAAGGACTTCGATTCAGAGCTCCTTAACGAGGCACGCCGTTATTACACGAATATCGTCGGCAAGTACGGAATGCAGACAACCGGAGCTATTAATAAAGTTTCATCTCTTGATATCAAGATGATATGCCCCCTGCACTCATATGTATGGCGCAAAGATATTTCTAAGATCATCTCCTGCTACAAGACATGGGGTTCTTATCAGCCTGAGGAAAAGGGCGTATTTATCCTCGTCGGTTCTATCTACGGACATACGGCAAATGCCGCTGAAGTCCTCATGACAGAGCTCGACAACAGAGGCATCAAGTCCGTGATATTGGATGCTTCATCAGCTGATATCTCGGACATTATCGCGATGGCTTTTAAGTACAGCAACATAGCCATTGCTTCTGCTACTTATAACAACGGTATCTATTCGCCCGTAGAGCATGCGGTAAGAGAGCTTGCTGCCCACGGGTTGACGGGAAGAAGCTTCTCTGTTATAGAAAATGGTACATGGGCTCCTGCCAGCGGCAAGGGTCTGCTGGCGATCATCGAAGGTTTTAAGAACTGTAAGGTGGTAGGCCAGACGGTAACGATCAAATCGTCAGGTAATGATGCTTCGGCGCTTGCTATTTCCGGGCTTGCCGATGCTATCAAGGAAGATATTGGAAACACTTAATGGATAAGAGAGGTAGATAAATGCATTGTCCTAATTGTGGAAAAGAACTTAATGAGAATCAGAAATTCTGCGGCGGATGCGGAACTGACGTATCCCATCTCTGGCAGCAGGCAGCACCTGCTCCGGTTCAGGCTGAACCTGCACCCGCAGAACCCGCTCCGGCAGCTCCTGTAGAAGCAGCTCCTGTTGCTGAACCTGCACCTGAGACTCCTGCACCTGCAGCAGTTCCGATGCCCATGGCTATGGCGTTTGCCCAGGCAACAGCTTCTGCTGCCCCTGCAACTGCTCCCGTTGAAGCAGCGCCCGCGCCCGTTCCGGCTCCTGTAGAGCCTGCGCCCGTACCGGCACCCGTAGAAGCAGCTCCTGCACCTGTTGCAGCAGCACCTG
>JAFYJX010000043.1 GCA_017537905.1 Clostridiales bacterium
CCTAAGGCAACCAATACACCTAAGCCGAAGGCTACGAACACAACTAAGCCTAAGAACACGACAAAGCCTACATCAGGTTCTTCCAACAGCTCAGGCTCTTCTGAAACACAGGGATCTTCGAGCAACAGTTCATCCGGCGGTTCACCTTCCGGTGGTGGCGATAACCCTGGCGGTGGTGGAAATGACAACCCGGGTGGTGGCGGAAATGATAACCCGGGCGGTGGCAACGGCGGTGGCAACGGCGGTGGCAACGGCGGTGGCAACGAGAATCCTGGCAGCGAAAAGCCCGAGGAGGGTGGCAACGGTTAATATCCTTAATCCACAGCGCTGATCCTAAATACAGATTATTAAATACCCGTTCACTTTACTTAAAAAGTGGCGGGTATTTTCTTGCTCAAAAGTAAAAAGATTTTAAGCGTTTTTGAAGCAATTAGCACAAAAACATTTATGCGGATTTGGGTAGACTGCTAACGGCTTTTTTGATATCCTGTGCGGGTATGAAAAAATACCGCTCAAAATTACCGTAAAGGAAAGGCGGATTTCATATGGGACTGTTGAATAGTATCAGATCAATGTCTCTTAAAATGAAGATCGAATCTTCAATCGCTGTTATTGCGATAATAGTTTCCGTTGTACTCTTTAATATTTCGCGTGACGTTTGTCTCATTGTTGACATGTGTCTTCTTTGCGTGTTTGGAGTAATTAATGCTTGGTATACCATGCACGCATACAAGCCCGCAGCGAATAATAACCATTCCCTGTCCGGTGATGTTTTGAGAAAAGGTTCTGACGGACTTGCTTCCGCCGGCCTTGATAACACTAAGACTGTCAAACTCCAGAACGATAGTAGAGCTGAGTTCCAGAAGGAAGGAAAGCGTCTGGAACTCCAGCTCACAAAAAAAGCAGAATCCATTGTTGTTACTGGAAATATGAAGGCTGAAAAGACCTTTGAGATAAAGCCCTCTACAATGACCGCCGGCATTCGTGACATATCCGGCAAGAACTGTTCCGATGATGCCGGCGGTGGTAGAGAATCTCTTGTTGTAACAGAAGGAATTGCAGAAATATCTGCTGCTAATTCAGTTACAAGTTTGGTCGAAGCCAGTTTTAACAAAGCCGTTAAGGATCTTGGTTATGACAAGGATCAGGATCCGTCCGAGACACCTACACCGGTGCCGGCAGGAGAAAAGACCGAGGAAGATGTTGCTCCGCCGCCGGCACCGGTACCTCTCTACGATGTAGTTTAGAGATATCGCGTTTCTCATTATAAATTTTTACTACCGGTGCTGACAGGTTTGCTTTGGCATGCCTTGATGATACAAAAATCCACTCCCCAGAATGGTAGCAGAGCTGAGTTCCAGTAAACAGGAAAGCGACTGGAACTCAGGCTCGCTATCTTTAATCCGGAAAATGACCATGATGTCGAAAAGCAGATGAATGCGCATAAAAGAAGAGCTTTGCTTTATATGTTATAATTTAAAAAGTTCGTCAAACCACGTAAGAGGGGGTGGCAGATCATATGAGTATTGTTGATAAGTTTAAGAATCTCTCACGCGAAAAGAAGATAATTACGGGTATTGCCGCAGTGGTCGTTGTAGCGGCTGTTGTTATTGTCTGCGTTATCATTTCAAATAATAAATATCTCGCAACTACTATGAGACTCCTCCGCGTTGAGGGAACGGTAAATATCGAGGATTCCAGAGGCGGATCAAAGCCCGTTACTACCAACCTGCGTTTCCAGTCAGGTGATGCTTTGAACACCGGAGCAGACGGCCTGGCATCCGTAGGCCTTGATAATACGAAAATAATCACTCTCCAGAATGACAGCCGTGCCGAATTCCTTAAGCAGGGCAAGAAGCTGGAACTTAAGCTCACAAAGGGCGCAGTATTCTTCAATGTTACTGAGAAGCTTCAGCCTGACGAGACATTCGAGATCAAGACTTCCACAATGACTGCCGGTATCCGCGGCACATCCGGAATCGTTTATTTCGATGAGGATGATAACAACAGAGAATCGCTGATCGTTACTGACGGCGTAGTGGAAGTATCCGCTACAAACAAAACGACCGGCGTGACAAAAACAGCCAGGGTTGAAGCAGGAGAGAGAGTAAAGGTCTACCTGTTCGATGACGAGTCGCCTGAAAACAGCGTTCAGTTTGAATTAGATGACGTTGATGTAGATGAGCTCGGTAATTTCGATCTGGCATCTCTTGCCGATAACGAAGATCTCATGAAGAGGATCAGTACTCATACAGGCTGGAACGAAGATAAGCTTAAGAAGGTTTTGAAGGGTCTTGGAAATGGTGCTGCTCCGACAGCTACACCTGTACCTACTGAGACTCCTGATCCGGTAGAGACACCTTCACCGACACCCACAGAGGGACCAGGAGAAGAAGAACCTACACCGACTCCTTCGATAACGGATACACCGACACCAGTGCCGACGAATACATCTGCACCTACACCTACACCTATACCTACAAGGAAACCTACGCCGACACCTAAGCCTGCAACTGCAACACCTACGGCTTCAACGGCTCCGTCTAATACACCGACAAATACATCGACGCCTACAAGTACACCTACTTCGACGCCGACCAGCACTCCGACATCGACGCCTACAAATACACCTACACCGACACCTGCCGGACCTGTATATGAAGGAAGACCTGCATATACGAACGGATATATCATTAGTATGGGTGATGACTATCCGAATATGTGTGATTATTATGGCACAGACAGCCAAGGCCGCGAGTGTTTATGCGGATTAAGACAGACAACCGATAAGAGCGGAAATGAATGTTTCAAGCAGACGGACTGCTTCTTAAAAGACGACCAAGGTAATTATCAGACTGAAGTAGAATGCGATAAAGGCTATTACTATTACAAGTCTGATGAAGGAGCACTTTATCACGTTCCGAGCAGTCAGGTACCTTAATGCAATGAACAACGGCTGACAGCGGTATGCTTTCAGCCGTTTGATTTCTCTTCGTCAGGGATGCCTATTGGTTCTATGATATAATTAATTATGACCGCTTTGCGGGGAGGAAATGCTTATGAGTATTGTTGATAAGTTAAAGAATCTCACTCGTGAAAAGAAGATTATTATGGCTGTTTCAGCGACGGTTGTAGTTGCAGCCGTCGTTATTGTTTGTGTCGTTCTGTCGCGCAACAATTATCTGGCTTCGACTATGAGACTTCTCCGTGTCGAAGGAACAGTCAATATCGAAGATTCCAAGGGCAGCTCCAAGCCGGTTTCCAATAACATGCGTTTCCAGTCCGGAGATGCTTTGAATACGGGAGCAGACGGACTTGCTTCAGTCGGCCTTGACGATACGAAGATCGTTACGCTGCAGAATGACAGCCGCGCCGAGTTCTTAAAGAAGGGCAAGCAGTTAGAGCTCAAGCTCACAAAGGGTGCCGTATTCTTCAATGTTACTGAAAAGCTCCAGGCAGATGAGACTTTCGAGATCAAGACATCCACAATGACTGCAGGTATCAGAGGTACTTCGGGCATCGTGTATTTCGATGAGACTGATGATAACAGAGAGTCGCTTATCGTAACTGACGGTGTTGTCGAGGTTTCAGCTACCAATAAATCGACCGGCATAACAAAGACGGCAAGAGTTGAAGCCGGCGAGAGGATCAAGGTCTATCTTTTCGATGACGAAGATCCTGAGAACAGCGTTCAGTTCGAACTTGATAAGATACCGGTCGATGAACTCGGCAACTTCAACTTCTCACTTCTCGCTGACGACGAAGCGCTTATGAAGAAGATCAGCGAATATACCGGATGGGATGAAGAAAAACTCAAGAAAGTATTGAGAGGTCTTGCTCCTACTCCTACACCTACACCCACTGAGACTCCTGCAACGGAAGAGGATACTCCTACGCCGACTCCGACAGCAACGGATACTCCGACGCCTTCACCGACGGTGCCGCCTACAAATACACCAAAACCGACGAGCACGCCTAAGCCTACAAACACTCCTAAGCCGAAGGCTACAGCTACTACGAAGCCTACATCCGGCAGTTCTTCGGGCAGCTCATCTGACAGTTCTTCCGACGGATCGTCTGATGACTCATCTGAAGGATCTTCTAACGGATCATCTAACGGATCTTCCAACCAGCCTCAATCAGAAGAACCTGAAGTTCCCGGTGATTTCGATAAATTTGTCTGGGGCAAAACTTACAATGGAAAGAAAGTATATATTGTCACTATCCAAAACGAAGAATTCATGGCCTGGAACGGAAGCGAATGGGTAGAAGTTTTCCCGGAGGATAATGATGACGAGACGATACGGTACTTCAAGGACGATTCTGGTAAGACCTACTATGAGATTAACCTGAGAATGCAAACGACGACCTGATCCTGCTGAATTTTTTATATACACATTTAATACATGCATTTGAATGAACGGACACGAAACATAATCCTGGCAGTGCTGCTGGCTACGGCGGTTACCTGGCTTTGCACAACGAAACTGTTGCGCAGCGCTGACTTGTGGCTCGAGGATACACTTTATCAGCGTGAGGTCTATGTTAATTCCGATATCGTAATTATCGGTATCGATGACAGCGATATCGAGGAGTTCGGACCATACAGTTCATGGGACAGGTCGATAATGGCAAGAGCCCTGGAAGTCTTAGGTTCTGATCCTGCCAAAGCTCCCGCTGTTGTAGCTATCGATATCCAGTATTCCGGATACGTTAACGAAGAAGGTGACTTAAGACTTGCCAAGGCTGCAGAGAAGCTGGGAAATGTAGTTACTGCTTCAACCGCGAGTTATGGCGTTAAGACAACATTCGGAAGTGGTACGGTCATTCAGGAAGATCACTCAGTACTTGGCTATGAAGAGCCTTACGAAGAACTTAAGGCCGTAACCACGCAGGGCTGTATCAACACAATGTACGATACTGACGGTGTGCTCCGTCATGCGATACTTTATATCGAACCCGAGGAAGGCAAGCGCGTTTATTCGATGCAGTATGAAGCTGCAAGGCTTTATGCGGAGAAAAACGGTTATCAGATCCGGGAGCCTGAGACTGATGCCAGAGGTCATTACTATGTCTGCTATTCGAAAGAACCTGGCGGATTCTACGACGGCACTACATTGAAGGATCTTGTAAACGGCAATGTTGATCCGAATTACTATGCTGGCAAGATCGTTCTTATAGGACCTTATACTCCCGGTCTTCAGGATTCATTCGTTACCCCGATCGAAAAGGCCAAGATGATGTACGGTGTTGAATATCAGGCTAACGTTATCCAGTGCCTCCTGGACGGAAACTACAAGCATGAAGCGCCGGATTATCCCCAGATCGGTATCTTATGGATATTGAGTCTGGCATTCTTCATTTTCTGCAATAACAGAAAACTCAGGATCACCGTTCCTGTCCTTCTTATCGGTGTGCTTATATCGGTAGGAGTCAGCATCTGGTTATTCTCGTTAGGATTCATTACTCATGCGCTGTGGAATCCTTTCGGTATTTTCGCATTATTCGTCATAGCAGTAACGGAGAATTATATCCGCGCCGCTATCGCGAAACAGAATGTCACCAGGACTTTCGAGAGATATGTTGCTCCGAATGTCGTTAACGAGATCCTGAAGGAAGGCACGGAGAGCTTAAAGCTCGGCGGCAAGACGGTTGATATCGCAGTCCTGTTCGTAGACATCAGAGGATTTACGACGATGTCCGAGAGACTGTCGCCTGAAGAAGTCGTATATATCCTTAACCAGTATCTCTCAATGACGAGTGCCTGTGTCGACAGATACCAGGGCACGTTGGACAAGTTCATAGGTGACGCCACCATGGCATTCTGGGGCGCGCCGATAGCTGATGACGATGCGGTCTATCACGCGTGTATGGCAGCCCTCGATATCGTCAAAGGTGCTGATGAACTCTCCGCAAAACTTAAGGCCGATATCAACGAAGAGATACATGTCGGTGTCGGCGTTAACTACGGACCTGCCGTCGTCGGCAACATGGGTTCCGAGAGACGTATGGACTATACGGCAATCGGCGATACCGTAAATACTTCCGCAAGACTTGAAGCAAATGCTCCGGGCGGCATGGTCTATGTCAGCCGTTCGGTAATCGATAAACTGAATGGCCGTATGAAGTACGAGCCGCTCGAAAAGCCAATCAAACTGAAAGGTAAGGCGGACGGATTCGAGATCTTACGTCTTATCGGACCGGAGGAATAAAGATGCTTACTTTTTTGGGCAGAGGTTCTGCATTTGCAGACGAACACAACAGCGCCTTTTTCATCGATAACGGCAATCTTATCCTTATCGATTGTCCGATGAGTTCTTTCGAGAAACTCAACGACATGAACCTCACGCTGTTCGACCACATCTACCTGCTGGTCACGCACACACACGGGGATCATGTGAGCGGCATAGGGATGCTCGTAGATCTCCTGCAGTTTTCTGTAAGGACGCCTATAACTATCGTCGCACCTTCAAAGGAAGTCGAGGGCGATCTTTTCTATCTGCTCTCGAGGATCGAAGGATGCAATGAATCATGGTATGAACTGATCAATACCGAAGAGCTTGATGCAGATTGGTTCGTATGCTCGATCCAGACGACACACACCGAAGAACTCTCAGGAAAGTGCTTCGGTTACTGCTTCACCATTGACGGCAACAGAGTAGTTTATACGGGCGATACAAATACACTCGTTCCCTATGAGAAATATATTTCTGACGGCGCATATTTATTTACGGAAGTGTCTGCTTATAAGTCGCCGGTCCACTTGTACTGTGTAGATATTCACGATAAGATCCAGTCCTACATTTCGCGCGGTGTCCATGTATATCTGATGCACATGGATGACGAAAAGAGAATAGGTGAAGTGTTAAGCGATACGGGCGCCGAGTTCGCGCCACTCGAGAAGAGGGCCTTCATGGTTCAGGATACAGCGAGAATGCTCGACGGCATCTATAATATCTCCGACAGCCTCTATAAGGATATGTGCATGAATAACAACAAGGATCATCAGTTGTTGTTCTCATATCTTACCGATCTCGGCAAGACGCTCGTTGATGCCGACAGGGCAAGCTTCTGGAAGTGGGATAAGAGAAAGAATCAGATCTGGACGATGTCCGCAACAGGTGTCGATAAGATCGTTATCCCTGACAACTCCGGTCTTGTCGGAAAGGCTTTGAGGACCAAGACAACAGTTATTACAAACGACCCTTATAACGATCCTGATTTCAATAACGAGATCGATCTTCAGACAGGTTATAAGACCAGATCTGTTCTTGTTCTGCCCGTTGCCGATATTAACGGCGATTTCATAGGTGCGTTGCAGCTCATAAACAAGAATGACGAGCTTGGTTTTGATGAAGAGGAAGACCCCAAGAAATTATCACTTGCAGCTCTCGTCTGCGGCATCGCATTGGAATCTGAAACATTCCTCGAAGATTCACATCACGACAGGCTTACAGGACTTAAGAACAGGATGGGCTTCTACTACGATTTCGCAAAGCG
>JAFYJX010000044.1 GCA_017537905.1 Clostridiales bacterium
AGCAAGTGACATCTTCTTAGCTGCAACTTCCTCACCGATGAGGCAGATGTTAGGCTGTGTCTCAAGTGCGCACTCGAGGGCAACGTGGGAAGCAGAACGTCCCATAACCTTGATGAAGTGCCAATACTTCTTTGCGGAGTTAGCATCTCTCTCAATGTTGCCGATGAGCTCGGAATATGTCTTTGTAGCTGTATCGAAACCGAAAGAAGCTTCGATATCTTCGTTCTTCAAGTCGCCGTCAATTGTCTTAGGGCAGCCGATAACCTGGATGCCTGTGTTGTTTGCAGCCATGTACTCAGCAAGTGTAGCTGCGTTTGTATTGGAGTCGTCACCGCCGATGATGACGATAGCTGTAAGGCCGTTCTCCTTAGCGAAGTTAGCAACTGTCTGGAACTGCTCAACTGTCTCGAGCTTTGTTCTGCCGGAACCGATGATGTCGAAACCGCCTGTGTTTCTGTATGCGTCGATGAACTTGTCGTCGAACTCAACATAGTCGTTCTTGAGAAGTCCGTCAGGTCCCTTCTTGAAACCTAAGAGCTTGTTCTCAGGGTTTGTTGCCTTCAATGCGTCATAAAGACCTGAAATAACGTTGTGTCCGCCAGGTGCCTGACCGCCGGAGAGGATTACGCCTACTACCTGCTTCTTAGCAGCGGATGTATTTGCGCCCTTAACGAATGTGATCTCGGGCTTACCATATGTGTTGGGGAAAAGAGCCTTGATCTTGTCCTGGTCTGCAACAGACTGTGTAGCAGCACCTTCCTGTACGCTGATCTCAGCGATACCGTTTCTAAGCATGCCCGGAAGCTTGGGCTGATACTCATATCTTGCCTTCTGAAGTGGTGAAATATCCATAGCTTTACTCCTTTAGAATAAAATACACAAGAATAATAATTAATCGGCATTCAAAATTCAATGCCAGATTTATCGTTTTTTGTGTCAAAAAGTCTGCCGGCCGGGCAGGTGTTTTATATGGAAGCAAACAGAAACTTCATCCGGATTTTCGAGCCGGCTGAAAAATCACAGCAAAAGCACAGTCAGCGTGGACTTTTGCTGTGACTTTTTCGCGAAAAGCACGAAAAGCATTTGATTTTATCAAATTGTTAGTGTATCTTCTTCTGCGGAAAACAGAATATAAGGACGGGAGCTCGCAAACGGGCTGAGAGGAAGGTGTGCCCTTCGACCGAATACCTGATTTGGGTAATGCCAACGTAGGGACTCTTAGGTCATATATGCGTTTTATGGAAGTTGCCTGAATATCAGGCAGCTTCTTTTTTTGCTTTCCGGAAGGAGTTTTCATGAAAAGATATAACATTTTAAGACTCGCAGTCATGGCAATGCTGATCGCAATCGGCGTTGTGATCTCCCCCATCCTCCGTATCGAAGGCATGTGCCCGATGGCCCACCTCATCAACATCACCGCGGCAGTCCTGCTTGGCCCCGTGGACGCATTCCTCGTGGCACTCGCTATCGGAATCATCCGCATGTGCGTGATGGGCATCCCGCCGCTCGCACTGACTGGCGCTGTTTTCGGAGCTTTGCTCTCAGGCATTCTCTACAAGGTCTCTAAGGACAAGATCTGGGCGGCAGTCTTAGGCGAGATCATCGGTACAGGCATCATCGGCGCCATAGTTTCATACCCTGTAATGGCATTCATCTGCGGCAGAGAAGGCCTCGGCTGGTTCTTCTACGTTCCCTCATTTATCTGCGGAACATTAATCGGCGGCACAGTCGCTGCGATCGTCCTCTACAGACTCCAGCACATGGGCGCTTTGCAGAAGATGCAGCACAAGATTGCTGAAGGAGGTGCGCTATGGAAAAAGAAATCCGCGAAAACAACCGCCTGATCCACTGCATCACGAATCCCATTTCGATGAACCAGTGCGCCAACGCCATATTGGCTCTGGGCGCAAAGCCCATCATGGCTGAGCACCCGGATGAGGTAATGGAGATAACAAAGACCGCTTCTTCCCTGCTGCTTAATCTCGGCAACATAACAGACAGCCGGATCTCATCAATGAGGCTCGCGCTCAGGCAGGCCGGCAGCACAGATATTCCTGTCACTTTGGATGCAGTAGGTGCCGCTTGCTCGGCGCTCCGGAAAACACTGGTAAAACTTTTCCTGACATCAGGAAAGCTTACCTGTCTTAAAGGTAATTATTCAGAAGTTTTGGCGCTCTACGATGACACATATAAAGCAATAGGAGTCGACAGCGCCAAAAACATAGATGACGGTCTATTAGTCGAGGCAGCGCAAAAGCTTTCAGTTAATAACAATCTCATTGTTGTTGCCACAGGCAAGACAGATATCGTGGCCTATAAGGACCAGATCTGCCGTGTGGAAGGCGGATGCAGACAACTGTCGGAAGCAACCGGCACAGGCTGCATGCTCGGTACCGTCATCGCAACTTACCTCGCAGAAGAAAACTCTCTTCAGAGTGTAGTTAACGCATGCTCTTTCTTTAAGAAGTGCGGCGAGAAAGCCGCGACCGATAAGGGCATCGGAACCTTCATGGTAAATCTCTTAGATGCAATAGGAGGAAAGGCATGAAACTTGATACGGCTTTATATTTCATAACCGACAGCACGGGATTTGAGAAAGACGAATTCTTAAGAAGAGTAAGATC
>JAFYJX010000007.1 GCA_017537905.1 Clostridiales bacterium
ATGGAGATCACAGACGCGCTCGCAGAAGGACTTCTCCGCACAGTTAAAAAGAATGCCGTTATCCTCCGTGACGATCCTCAGAACTACGACGCACGTGCAGAAGTTATGTGGGCAGGAAGCCTTGCGCATAACGGCCTTACTGGCTGCGGAAATGACGGAGGTGACTGGATGACTCATAAGCTTGAGCATGAGCTTGGCGGCCTTTACGACGTAGCTCACGGCGCAGGCCTTGCGGCTATCTGGGGCACATGGGCAAGATACGTAATGAACGACTGTCTGCCGCGTTTCAAGAAGTTTGCAATTAATGTTATGGACGTTGCTGATGAAGGCACTGACGAAGAGATCGCACTTAAGGGTATCGAGGCAATGGAGGACTTCTACAGAAGCATCAACATGCCTACAAATCTCCTCGAATTGGGAGTTAATCCTACAGAGGCAGAACTTATCGATATGGCACATAAGTGCGCAGTCGGCGTAGGCGGTGAGATGGGTTCTGCAAAGGTTCTTAATGAGGAAGATATGCTTGCTATCTATCGCGCAAGCATGTAATCAGGAAACATATTCATTCTTAACAGGAGGATTCCATTATGTCAGTAAAATGGGGCGTTTTGGGCACTGCGAATATCGCAAGAGGTTGTACTATTCCCGGCATGAAGATGGCTGAGAACTGTGAGCTTTATGCCATAGCGGGCAGAAATGAAGCCAAAGTGCAGAGTTATAAGGATGAGTTCGGTTTCGAGAAAGCTTACGTAGGTTATGAAAAGCTCTTGGAAGATCCTGAAGTACAGGCTGTTTATATCCCGCTTCCGAATAATCTTCACAAAGAATGGGTAATCAAGGCTCTTAAAGCCGGCAAGCATGTTCTCTGCGAAAAGCCTCTGGCTCTTAATGCAGATGATGCCAGGGAGATGTTTGCGGTTGCCAAAGAGAATAATGTGATCCTTATGGAAGCTTATGCATATCTCCACAGCCCGTATATCCAGTCTCTTAAGGACGATTTAAAGAGCGGCATCATTGGCGATGTCGAGTTCGTCGATACGGCATTCTTTACACAGTACTACATAGACAATATCAGAATGTATAAGGAGCTTGGCGGCGGTGCCGTTTATGACCTCGGGTGCTACTGCACGACCATGATCCTTTCGCTTATTGATTCGACACCTGATTTCGTTACGGCAAAGGCTGAGTTCAACGATAAGGGCGCGGATGTATTGGCTTCAGTCATCCTGAAGTTCGAGAATGGAGCGAGGGCAGTATTCAACGTCGGCATGATCTTCGAACCCGGTTCCGACAGGAGAAAAGATGTACTTTATATTCACGGATCAAAGGGTACTATCGTATCTGACGTTGAGTATAACCAGGAGGGAAGAGTCACATATACAGTCACTTCCGGAAACAAGGTCTATAATCCCACGATCAATGTTCCTCAGAACTATATGCTCGAAGTAGAACAGCTCGGCAGATGCATCGAAAGGGGAGAAGAGCAGCACATCACGCCTGAATTCTCAATAAAGAATGCTGAGCTTCTGGATACGATACTGGAACAGATCGGTTATTGATGCGGTGGTATCAATGAAAATAAAACTGTCCGCTTAGAAGGTAGTATGAAAAAACGGTACCAACTATAATGTAGGTACCGTTTTTATTTGGGGGTTAACTGATATGGGAAAGATAAGCCTTAAACCTTATAACGATTATTGTCCTCAGACATTGTTCTTATATGGAACCTACGATGAAGAGGGCAATCCCGACTTCGGGCTTTTTTGCTGGTTCAGCTACATCTGGGACGGTGAAATGGGCGTTATGTGCTGTATCGGCGGCGATAAGCCTACTTTACAGAATATAAAAAGGACTAAGATCTTTTCGGCTAATCTCGTAACGGAGGAACTTCTGCCCGTAGCTGATTACATGGGCTGTACCAGCGGTAAGAATCCCGACAAGATGAAGATCAGTCTTGATATAGGTAAGGGGTCCGTACTGGATGTTCCTATCCTTAATAATTCGCCTGTTAACTTTGAACTCGAAGTAACTGATTTTATTGAAAAGCACGATGGTAACATAATGCTCTGCAAGATGAGGAACGTGCTGCAGGATGAGTCTTTGTCTTCTGACGGAAGTGCACAGGAAAAGCTTGCCAGGATTGCTCCCGTAAAGACTACATGTCATCACTATTTCGGTTTTGACGGCAGGGATATGGGTGCGTGGGGCGACCCGATGAAGACTATCTGATCATCAGTTCTTTTCAGGATTGAAGTTAGCCAGAGGATTGCTCTCTATTGCGCGCTGCAGAGCGTCATCGTCAACATGAGTATAGATCTGGGTAGTGGAGACGCTCTGGTGTCCTAAGATCATCTGGAGATTCCTGATATCTACCTTGCCGTACTTATACATTAATGTAGCGGCTGTATGTCTTAATTTGTGGACAGAATAGACCCTGGTATCGATTCCGGCTTCTTCAAGAAGGCGCTTTATAGTTATCTGTATCATGTCATCAGATATTCTGGTGCCTCTCTTGGATACAAACAGGGCTTTCTCGGCCTCAGGCTTGATCTTCAAGGTTGCTCTTTTATTCATCCAGTCGTCTAACGCTTCCAGACAGGCATCATTAAGGTAGATAGTTCTTTCTTTATTACCTTTACCGATTACGGTAAGTGTAGTGCCGTGGATGTT
Source organism: Clostridiales bacterium (assembly GCA_017537905.1). The sequence continues at coordinate 2,671 of JAFYJX010000007.1, forward strand.
GTTGATGTTTATGCCGCGGAGCTCGGATAAACGCATTCCGCAGTTTAAGAACAGCGTGAGCATGCAGTAATCGCGCTCGTTGGATTCTTTCGGCGAATCGTATGCAGCTTTTAACAGCTCCTGGCTCTGCTCGAGCGTGAGATACTTAGGCAGTCTTTTGCCGATCTTCGGTGTCTCTATGTCGTAAGCAGGATTATTATCTATAAGTCTTTTCTTTGAGTGAAGATACTTGAAAAAGCTCTTTAGCGACGCAATATGTCTTGCTCTGGCAGAATTAGACTGTTTTCTCGATCTGGAGAGCCAGATTATAAAAGCCAGAAGATCGTCTGTCGTAACTTTGTTTAGGAGTTTTACATCAATATCAGAGATGTCGATCTCTTCGAGCGGCGTGCCGGCAGGAACAAGTCCTCTGTCGAGCTTTAAGAACCTTGCGAAAAGGATGAGGTCATAGCGGTATTCTTTAACTGTGTTTTCCGAACGGCCGAGAGCAGCTTCCATGTAGCTTAAGTAATTCTCGAGAAGCGGAAACGTCGTCGACATAAGCTTTTGACCTCCTTGGTTATTTTTGCCTAATTGCCTTAATTCTAACATAAGCAGGGCGGGCTTTTGGTTGATTTGTCATACTTGTTATATAAAAGTCATTGTGCTAATATGTGTTTCAGCAAAAGACAAATGTACGCGACACGCGGACATTCTGGCGGAAAAATACCACGTAAAACCGTGAAGAGATGGAGTAATTTAGAAATGGAACAGAAACTGAAAGTCGGCATTATCGGAGCTACAGGTTATGTCGGACAAAGATTTATCACATTATTAGCAGACCACCCCTGGTTTGAGATCGTTGCTTTATGCGCATCTCCGAGATCTGCCGGCAAGACATACGAAGAGGCAGTAGAGGGAAGATGGAAGCTTGATATACCTTGCCCGGACTTCGTTAAGAAGATGGTAGTTTACGGTACAGACAATATCGAAGAATATTGCAAGCAGATCGACTTCACATTCTGCGCTGTAGATATGAAGAAGGACGAGATCAGAGCTTTGGAAGAGAAGATCGCTAAGCTCGAGTGCCCTGTTGTTTCCAACAACTCTGCTAACAGATGGACAGAGGACGTTCCTATGGTCATCCCTGAGATCAACGCAGATCACATCAAGCTCATCGACGCTCAGAAGAAGAGATTAGGCACACAGAGAGGCTTTATTGCTGTTAAGCCTAACTGCTCTATCCAGAGCTATGTACCTGCTCTTACACCTTTCCTTAAGAATGGTATCAAGCAGATCTCCGTATGCACATATCAGGCAATCTCCGGCGCCGGCAAGACATTCAAGGACTGGCCCGAGATGGTTGGTAACGTAATTCCTTACATCGGCGGTGAAGAGGAAAAGTCCGAGAAGGAACCTCTTAAGGTTTGGGGCGAATTCGCTGGCGACCACATCGAGCTTGCAAAGAACCCTGTTATCTCTGCTCAGTGCTACCGTGTAGCTGTTCAGGAAGGTCATACGGCTGCAGTAAGCGTATCTTTCGAGAATAAGCCTTCTAAGGAAGAGCTCATCTCTGTATGGAATTCTTATGAGAGCGAAGCTGTAAAGCTCGGTCTTCCTTCCGCTCCTAAGCATTTCCTCCAGTACATTGATGAGGATAACCGTCCCCAGCCTAAGCTCGACGCTAATTTCGAGAACGGCATGGGCGTATCTGTAGCAAGACTCAGAGAAGACAATATCTTCGATTACAAGTTCTGCTGCCTCTCACACAATACATTAAGAGGCGCTGCAGGCGGCGGAGTCCTTACGGCTGAGCTCCTTGTAGCTAAGGGATACATTACAGCAAAATAATGAACCAAATGTGAGATTTTTCCGGCAGGGGTAAAAATAGATCCCTTGCCGGAAATTTTCTCTTGACTTAATTAAACTAAATTACTATACTAATCAAGCGCTTTGAGAAAAGCACGTGTAGTGTGGATGTGGGCCTTTAGCTCAGTTGGTCAGAGCTCCCGGCTCATAACCGGTTGGTCCTGGGTTCGAGTCCCCGAAG
>JAFYJX010000045.1 GCA_017537905.1 Clostridiales bacterium
GAGGGAAACGCGGCCGAAATATCCTTTGTTCCTTAAAGTGCCAGTCGATGACCGTATCGGACCTTAAGGACTAAATGATGTATCGTCACCTCTGTTTGCCCAAAGCAAAGCGGAGGTTTTTTGTTCCCGTCGTGTGTTTACTTTTTAGGAGGAACAAATGGCAGAGAAGGAAATAAGAAGAGATTATCAGGACGAGATAATCTCGCTGATGAGGGGTAACGATTCCCCAAGGGTAATTCATTACAAGTTAGAAGATTATCACGCAAGTGACATTGCGCAGATATTAGAGGAGCTCTCTGACCAGGAGAGGAAGAAGCTCTTCAGAGTCTGCGGCAAGTCTCTGCTTGCGGAAGCTTTCGAGTGTCTGGAAGAAGACCAGGTTAGTGCTTATCTCAATGAGATGGACATCAGACGTGCTGCGGCAGTCGTTGCCGAGCTCGAGACGGACACCGCTGCGAACGTATTGAGAGAATTAGAGAAGGAGAGAAGAGGTCTCATCATCGATGCTCTCGATACCGAAGTTCGAAAAGAGATCAGCATCATCGCATCCTACGATGAAGACGAGATCGGTTCAAGGATGACCGCGAACTTCATCACGATCGGCCTGAACCTTACAGTCAAGCAGGCGATGACAGAACTCGTCACACAGGCTGAAGAGAGTGACAACATCTCGACGCTCTTCGTTGAGGATGAGGAAGGTCTGTTCTACGGCGCTCTTACACTGAAGGATTTGATCACGGCAAGGAGCACGACGGACTTAAACACGCTGATAGTTACGTCGTTCCCTTACGTTTACGCCAACGAGCAGATCGACGAATGTATCGAAAAGCTCAAGGACTATTCGGAGGACTTGATCCCTGTACTTGATGAAGACAACAAGATCTTAGGAGTTATCACATCACAAAGTATCGTCGAGGTAGTCGATGATGAGCTCGGTGAAGACTACGTTAAGTTCGCCGGACTTATTGCAGAAGAAGACCTGAAGGAACCTTTGGGCCAGAGTATCCGTAAGAGAATGCCGTGGCTCCTTATCCTCTTGTGTCTTGGCATGATCGTATCTTCATTGGTCGGTGCTTTCGAGGCGGTAATCGCACAGCTTACGATAATAATGGCATTCCAGTCGCTGATCCTCGACATGGCAGGTAACGTCGGAACGCAGTCGCTCGCTGTCACGATCAGAGTTCTCACTGACGAGAATCTCACAGCCGGACAGAAGTTCAAGCTCGTATTCAAGGAATCGAAAGTCGGTCTTTCGGTAGGTCTTATATTGGGTATCGCATCGGTGATCCTCATAGGTGTTTACCTTATGGTCATCAAGCACAAGGAGCCGATGTTCGCATTCGCTGTAAGCGGCTGCATCGGTGTGTCTTTGCTCGTATCGATGATTTTCTCGTCCATCATCGGCACAGTGATCCCGCTCTTCTTCAAGAAGATCAATGTCGACCCGGCCGTAGCATCCGGACCCCTTATCACGACGGTCAACGACCTTATCGCCGTAGGCTGCTACTACGGAATGAGCTGGATGCTCCTGATCAACGTCATGCAGCTCCACGCTATGTGATGTAACAATGTTAAATGAGGTAAAATAACATGGAACACGTACAATTCAGCCCCAAGGGCGTCTGCTCTATCCAGATCGATTTTGATATTGAGGATGGCAAGCTTTACAACGTTAAGTATATCGGCGGCTGCAACGGCAACCTCAAGGCTATCGGCAGACTGGTCGAGGGCAAGGACGCAAAGGAAGTCGCTGATATCTTAAGAGGCAACACCTGCGGCATGAAGGGCACTTCCTGCGCAGACCAGCTCGCAAAGGCTATCGACCAGTACGTAGGCTGACTTTTGAACGCACTTTAACCGCACTTTGACCCGTACAGGATGGTTTAATGGGCACAAATAACGGACAGACGGCATTATCCAAAGAAGATACCCGCAATTACGGATTGGATGTTCTTAAGATCCTTTCGATGGTCTACGTGGTCATTCTCCATGCGCTGGGCCAGGGCGGAATGCAGAACAAGGGGAGCCTTTGGATGCAGTTTGCCGTTATGGCACTGTTTTACATCACGACGCCCGCGGTCAATATTTTCGCGCTCGTAACAGGATATGTATCATTCTCGGACAAGAAAAAGCCTTTAAACCGCAAGAGGCTTTTCGAGATGTGGTTCCAGGTCGTATTCTACGCGCTCATCATCACAGCTATCTGCAAGTTCGTAATCCCGGACGTTGTAACCACGAGGGATTTCGTAAGCTCGGTGATGCCGCTCTACTACGATATCTACTGGTATTTCACGGCGTACTTCATCGTGTCTGTTCTGTCGCCCTTTATTAACGCGGCGGTCAGGACGCTGCCTGAGACGACATTGCGGAAAGTATTCTTCGTGATGATCGTGATCTTCTCGTTCTTTACGAGCTTTTGTTACAGCCTCAATATCCTCACGTCGCACACATTCACATGGGTATTCCTGCTCTATATCATGGGCGCGGTCATGAAGAAGTGTAAGATCGGCGAGAAACTCCCTTCGGGCATTCTTGTAACCGGCATCATCGCGTGCAATCTTTTCAACTGGATCATAACCTGGGTCGGCGAAAAGTATGTCTCCGGCTCTGACTGGTACTTCACGGTCTTAAGCGATTACATCTCGCCCACGATGGTCATCCAGACGATCTGCTATCTGCTTTTGTTCAGAAAGATCAAGGCTTCAGGCGGCATGAAGAAGGTCATTAAGTTCATATCGCCATTGGTATTTGCGACATATCTCATCGACACACATCCTGTGATCTACAGGGATATCATGGACGGATTATTCGTTCCGCTTACTGAATGGAACGTATTCCTCATGATCGCTTTCATGATCGGATTCGGCATCGTATTCGTCCTGGCAGCATGCCTTATCGACAAGGTAAGGAGCCTTATATTCAAGCTCATCCGGATCGATAAGCTCGCGGGAGCTATAGCGGACCTGACGGTCAGGATCACGAATACAATAGGCAGTATAAAATAAATGAGAAAAGCCCGCCGATGTAAAAACGGCGGGCCTTTCCATATATGTTTAACTTATTCCTTTTTATTCTTTATAAGCTGTGTATGTCTTGACGTTCAGCACTGTCTCGCCGTCGATCTGGAGGGCGACGGGGCGGTCGAATGTGACCGTGATCTTATGACCGGTCTTGACCTCAACGTTCTTCTTGTGATCGATGTGCTTGCCCTTGAAGATGGAAGGGAAGATAGCGAGCGTTGCAATCTTGCCGCTGCCGTGGAAGATAAGGAGCGAGAGGAGTCTGTCCTTGCCGAGTCTATCCTGGGCAGGTGTGGCGATCATGCCGCCGCCATAATAGCGTCCGTTCATTGAAGGTGCGAGCCAGACCTTCTTGTAGGAGTAATGCTGGCCGTCTACTTCAATCTCGGCATTGGTGGGCTTGTAGTGGAAAAGGAGACCCTTGATGGCGATGCCCGCATAGTCGATCTTCTTGTTGCCGGCAGCTCTCTGCTGGTCGCCGACCTCGCAGCAGTAACCGTCTATACCGTAACCGATACCGTTGATGAAGCGCTTCTTCATTCCGTTTACTTCGACAAACGGGAGGTCCTTAAGATACTGTTCGATCCTGACCGGATTGTCGCCCGGTTTCTTGCCGATGTCGTTCCAGAAGTCGTTGCCGCTTCCTGTCGGGTAGTAATAGAGAGGAATGCTGATCTTCATTCCGTCTGTGTCGTTGATGAAGTGATTTAATGTACCGTCACCGCCGCAGAGAATGACTTCGTCTTCTCTCATATTCAGCTCAGCGAAAAAGCTGTTCCAGTCAGTGACTTTGGTGATGTCCTTGTATACAGCTTTCTTGCCGCGCAGAAATACCTTGAGATCATCAGCCTTTTCCTTGCCGGTTCCGTTTCCGGAGAGCATGTTAAACAGTACGTAAGTTGACATCTTGTTCTTTCTCCTCCTCATGTTTTTCGACAAAAGATAACATCAAACCTCTTGCATAGTCGCCGATATCATTGCAGCGCTGCGACTTTACCTGTTCTGCGGACAGGACGTCCAACACCTCGAAATAGATATCGGTCTTGTGAAGCGGGAAATTTTTGGGCATTTTATCTGCACCGCTGATGCCGCAGATGACGACGGGTACATTAGCCTTCTGGGCGATCTTGAAGATACCGTTGTGGAAGGGAAGAAGGCCGCCTTCGAAGTTCCTCTTGCCTTCGGGATAAACGGCAATGGAGACCTGATCGTTCTTGATGAGATCAGCTGCCATATCGATCGTCTTCATCGCATTTCTGGGATTATCACGGTCGATCGGGAGAAAACAGCAGCGTCTGATAATCTTGCCCCAGCAGGGAACGTCGAAATTTTCTTCCTTGGATATGAAAGCGAGATCATAGTCCTGAAGCAGGAACCATGTAGTGATGGGGTCCAACTTGGAGCGGTGATTGCAGACAAGAAGGAATCTCTGGTCTCTCGGGAACTTCTCAAATCCTTTGGTATGGAAATGTACGCGGCCAAAGAAAACCAGGTGCCATGTCGAACTGACAAGAAGCCACCTGTAAAAACCGCTGTGTTTCTCGTACAGCTTTTTGGTGTCGACCATGCATGAACAGGTGAACAGGAAAAGCCAATACGACAAGAACAGCGCGATCAATATGACGACCGACCAAAGTACGTATTTCATCCGAAACCCTACCTAACCTAGGGATAATATAGCAGAACTAAGGTTTATTTGATAATCAAATTTTAAATCAATTGTTCGTTAGAATGACCAAAAAGAAAACTGCAAATCTTGCGACCGAAATCTGCAAATAGCAAGAAATGTATAATGCTAATGACATAATAACAGTTTTTACCTTTAGTTTTTGGGACTCACGCCAAATCGCAATGCTTGTTTATTCAACCATTCTTGCTGTATTATAAATCGTACAAGCAGCAAACAATAAGAATGCTTTTTTCGCGGAGGTATTATGAAAAAAGGATTTATCAAAGTGGTCGCTTGCGCTTTGGCAGGTTTGTTCCTCCTGAGCGGATGTGACTCACTTCCCAACGGATCTAACGGTCCTCATGAAGTCCCTACAACGATCAAGGCTGACTTCACACAGAAGGAGAAGAAGGGCAACTGGATCACTTACGGTGACTGTAAAGTTGAACTCAAGGACGGAACAGCCGTTATCACAAAGCGTTCCGCAAGCAACACGGGTATTGCTATTCCTTGCGCCGATTACAGAGGCAACACCGTAAAGGCTTACGTTAAGGCTTCTTCCGAGAACGACTCCATGATGCTCTCACTGAAGTACGAATTCTACGGCAACGTTTCCTATGTAAACATCGCCGGAGGTCAGGCTGACGAGGCAGGCATCACAGAGATCACAGGCACTATCCAGATCCCTGACAACGCACAGAATGCAATGATCTATCTCGAAGCAAGTGACGTCAGAGACATCACTGTATCTGCTATGGAAGTAAGCATCGAGGGTGAGTTCAATAACCTGACAGGCACTCCTATCGAGTCATTGGAAGATCCCACAAAGACAGCTTCCCTCGCAGCAGCTTATGCTGATTACTTCAAGTTCGGCGTTGCTTCTCCTGCAACAGTAATGACGAACAAGAACGATTCTTTCAGAAAGCTTCTTAAGACTCAGTTCAATTCAGTTACACCTGAAAACGAGCTCAAGCCCGATTCAGTTCTTGATGCAGCTTTGTGCAAGAACGATCCTGCAAAGTACAATGAAGCACCGGCTATCCATTTCGACGCTGCAAAGCCGATCCTGGATTACTGCAAGAAGAACAACATCCCGATGAGAGGCCACACTCTTGTCTGGTATTCACAGACACCTTCATGGTTCTTCTATGAGAACTACAACGTTAACGGACAGCTCGCCAGCAGAGAGCTCATGCTCAAGCGTATGGAGAGCTACATCGATCAGGTCATGAACTGGTGCGAAAAGAACTACCCCGGCGTTATCTATGCATGGGACGTTGTAAACGAAGCAGCAGCTGATGACGGCGGAATGAGAGACTGCTACTGGAAGCAGGTAATCGGTGACGATTATGTAGAGAAGGCTTTCGAGTTCGCAAGAGCTCACGCTCCCGCTAATGTCCAGCTCTTCTACAACGACTATAACGAGTACCAGACATCCAAGCAGGAAGATATCCTCAAGATGCTGAAGCCCATCGCTGCAGCAGGCAACATCGACGGTATGGGCATGCAGAGCCACATCAGCTCCGGCCTTAACATCGACAACTACATCGCAGCTGCAAAGAGATATGCTGACGAACTCGGCGTTATCATCCACATCACTGAGCTCGATGTAACAGCACCTAAGTCTCTTAACTCCATGTACGACCAGGGCGTTTACATGCAGAAGTTCTTCGAAGCTGTTATCGCAGCTGACAAGGCAGGCGTTCCGATCGAATGCGTAACAGTCTGGGGCCTTACAGACGACATGAGTTGGAAGTCTTCCACAAAGCCGCTGCTCTTCTACGGAAACCTCTCACCGAAGCCCGCTTACGAAGGCGTTATGTGCGCTGTAAACGGCGGTGAAGTAGCTAAGCCTGCTGACTATCAGGAGCCTAAGGTTGACTCCACTCCTTTCGTAGAGGACTACGAAGACAAGAAGTTTACAGGCGGCCCGAGATACAGCTCTGTCCAGAAGATCGTTGAAGGCGGTTACGAGAGTGACTACTGCCTCATGAACTCCGAAGGCTACGCTGAGTACGACGGCTATTCGATCGACGTAACCAACTATGTCGGCCACACGATCAAGGTAACATTCGCCATCAAGTCCAAGTCACCTACATGTAAGTGTACAGCAGACATCGACGGCACATGGCCTACGATCGCAGAGGTCCAGACAGGTTCCGATGAATGGGTATTGGGCGAAGGCCAGTACACGATCGAAGCAGGCACACCGAGCCTTACGATCTATTTCGAGAGCGTAGACATGAATCCGTTCTATCTCGATAACGTAAAGATCGAAGTAATTGATTAATTTTCGGAAATTTCTTTTCTGTTAAGAGGGGCTGTCCCGTATGGGGCAGCTTCTTTTTATGTCAGGCGGAATCGTATTTGTTCCCCATTTTTCTTATATGAAAATTTGGGGTAAAAACAGGCCTGTTTTGGTCCCCAAAAATTTATATACGTTTTTTGGGGAACTGAGACTGCCTTCACTGCCCCTGGCATCAATTCAGCATAGGTTTCGTGTCTTTTTCGGTTTTCCTATTCCAAAAACGCAAAATTCTTTTACAGTATAGTCAGGGAATAGGAATGATGGCCCGCTTACAGGAGGGACACTGATGAAAAAATCCGGATGCATGGCGGTGATACTGGCTGTCAGCATGCTTATGCCAACGCTCGCGGCCTGCTCGAAAGCAGCGAAAAACACGACCGTCAAAAAGAATGACACATGGTTCGAATCAACGAGGTTCGGTCTGAAGCCTGACATCCTTAATACCGAGATGGTGGAGAGCAGCGCTGTAAGCTACGGCGGCGGCAAGGTTTACCATGTGTACAGCCTTACTAATCTCGCAGATTACGACAACTACAGAAGGACTATGCTTGACACATACGACGACAAGGGCAATCTCCTAAGTCACGTTAAGGTGGAAGATCCTGCAAATTACGCGATTGACAGCATTAAAACGGTCAACACGCCGGACAGTAATAATATGGCGGAGGCAATTGCGGTGCTTTTCGCGCCGGGCGGCTTTGATACGGCAATATTATCGATCGATCTTAATACCGGAAAGGCAGGGAGCCCTAAGTTTTTCAAGGACGCGAAGGGGCAGCCTCTGCAGGTGTCTTTAGGCGGCAAGGATACGGCCGGCATATCAGAAGTCTATCCGGCAGGTGAATACTATATTCCCGTCATCCGGACGGCCGGAATGGCGGGCGGTGCGGCCGTACACGCGTGGGCTTTCAAGGGTCCGGATTATGTGTGCGAGTTCGACTTTACAGAGCTTCCCAATGTATATGAGATCGAAGAGTTCTCGTACGATTCGAAAACAGAATCTTTCTACACCGTTGGCCACACGACGAACGAGGGCCTGCAGGTGCTGAAGTTTGACGCGAAGAACGGAAAGAAGATCAGCAGCGAGAAGTACACCGCGCAGGGTGACATCAATCTCGCGGACTTTAAGCCGGTGCCGTCAGGGGGACTTTGCAAGATCGACACTCTCGGCAACATCACGATGTTCGATATGGAATCTCAGGAAGTAAAGACCGTCGTTGACAACAACTGGTATACACCTTATTTCTCGGACCTCGCAGAGGATGTAAGCCTCGTTTTTTGCGACAGCAGTACCGCCGTTATACATTCGGCGAAAACGTCCGGATACTCATTCCTTTTTTCTGGTTCCGACGAGTCGGTCACAATTCTTACGAAGTGCGAAAACAACCCGCACGAGGGCAAGAAGATAATCGAGCTCGCGACACCGATAGATAAGGAGATCTCCGAATATCTGTCGAATGCAATATATGAATTCAACAGGACCGATAACGAGTATCTCATAAGGGTCTGGAGCAAGTACAAGAGCGGCATCAGGACAGGCAGGGATCTGTCCATGTTGAACATCGACAATGAGAAATTATATACGATGATCCAGGAGCTCAAGGGCGATGACGCGCCCGATCTCGCAATCGGGATCCAGAAAAATTATGCGATGAGGGATGAGATCTTCGAAGACTTGACGGGGTATCTGGACCAAGAGGTTTTAGATAAGCAGTTTGCCAATATTTTCGAGGCGGCAAAGATCGGAGGCAAGCAGTATTTCCTTCCCGTAACGCTCGAGATAGAGGGCCTTGTGACCGACAAGACGCTCGTTAAAAACGGCACCTCTGGTATAACTTTCGAAGATTACGACAAGATGGTTAAAAACGATCTGGACGGCTTTACGCCATACGATTATCCGGGCTCGGTATATAACTACAGGAAGGATTTCCTGCTGTCGTGCATTGACACGAAGGCCGCGATCGAAGGCGGTCAGGCCAGCTTCGGAAGTGAGCAGTTCATAAAGGCTTCCGAATATTCCAAAGAACATTTTGACAAGGACGGTTTTACAAAGCCCGGAGATTATGTCTGGGACGACGAGATAAAGAAACCCAGAACAGGCTGCCGCTACGACAAGATCGACAGTTATCTCGGTTATATCCATGCGTGCAAGTCTTCTGAAGGAAACTACACGATAATCGGAACTCCTTCAGTTGACGCATCGGGCCCGAGATTCAGGGCAATAGAGACTGTCTCGGTCACTTCGCTTTCCGACATGAAAGACGGCTGCAGGAAGTTCATTAATTTTCTGTTCTCCGGCGCAGGCTATGACGGTTCGTCGGGAGAATTCCAAAATATCGTTACGAATAAAGAGATCATGGCGCGGAACATGTCGATCATCACGGAGAAGAATAATATCGGCCAGGACACGATGGTGGAGATGAGTAAATACATGTCCGGAATGGAAGACTTTAATAATTTCTACGGCTATAAATCAGCTACCAAAGACATGGAGAAGAACTTCATGGAGAGCCTTTCCACGGTCTCGGTCTACTACTATGACGATCCTGTCTTAACGGCTTTTATTTCCGAAGATATAGCGCCCTACTATGCAGGCGACCGTACGATCGAAGACGTGATCAAGATTCTTAACGACCGCGCTTCTAAGTACGTTAAAGAGATGTAACCCAAGTTCATTAGAACTCCCGAAAGCACAAGGTGAGGCTGCCCCTGCAGAAGAGGCAGCCTTATCGCTTATTTGCATTTCCGCCGATGCTATTTTATTCTGTCTAATAATGGGAACTAAGATAAATACAAAAGGAAAGCTCATAACAGATATAGCCGTCTGCGCTATATGGTCTTTGTTTGTGCTTGTAGTTTCCGGCTGCAATTGGGATTATTTAAATCCCGTCCGCACCGTCATCCTGATCCTTGGCTTTGCGGGTCTCTCATATCTCATTTTGAAGAACGAAGGCACAGGCAAAGAGGAGAGGATCATCGCGGTCGCAACGATCCTTGCCGTCGGAATCAGGACGTTCTACGTGCTTTATACCGGCACAACGCAGAGACAGCACGACATGGGCGAATTCGAAGTCTATCACGAGATGAACTATCACTCGGAATACATCGAATACCTTCTGAATAACCACAGACTTTACGATCAGAACATTACCGAGCACTGGCAGTTCTACCATCCGCCGCTTCTTCACATAATCAGCGCGGTCTTCTTCGGGATCTACAGGAAAATAGCGCCCTCGATGGCGCATAACTGGGATGCTCTGCAGAGCCTCTCGCTGTTCTATTCGCTTGTGACGCTTGCTGTTCTGAAGAAGTTCACAGGCCTCTGGAACTTATCCAAAAAGGGCATGACGACTGCCTATATGGTATTTGCTTTCCTTCCGCAGTTCATCGTTTTCGCAGGCGCGTTAAACAACGATCCTCTGGCAGTTCTCTTCGCGGTCGCAGCGCTCTACTTAGCTGTTCTCTGGTACAACGGCGAAAAGAGATCGTTTGCAAAACTCATGGGAATAAGCGTCCTGGTCGGCCTTGGCATGATGACAAAGCTCTCTGCAGGACTTATCGCTGTGCCGGTAGGATTCCTGATGGTAAAGGCCTTTTTCGAGTCAAAGAAAAAGTTCAGCTACGTGTGGCAGTATATCGTTTTCCTGCTGGTCTGCGCGCCTCTGGGACTCTGGTATCAGGTGAGATCTTATATTCTCTGGAAGGTACCGCTTACATATGTTGCAGTTCCTGATTACAATTACAGCCCGGGACTTCTGATCCCCGACGTGCCTTTCTGGAAAAGGTTTACGACATTTGGCGACGGCATCGATTACAACATCATTTCCGAGACTTTGAATGAGGCTGTTTTCGACGGTGAGTACTATAGAAAACACATGGTGCTCGCGCTTATCGGATATTTGCTCCTCGCGTCGTTTACGGTATTTACGATCACGATCGCATTTAACTTTATTTTCGCGTGGATAAAAGACAGAAACCTGATGAACCTTGTCATGACGATACTTCTCGTATCGCAACTGGGATTCTACATTCACTTCTGTTTTGCATATCCTTATACATGCACGATGTCTTTCAGATATATCGTTCCGACGATCGTTGCAGGCGCCTATTATTCAGGCAGATCGGAGGATAAGGCGCCGCGCCTCTTAGGACTCATTACGAAAGTGTCGGTATATGCGGCAGCCATTTTCTCGATGGCGCTTTACTTGTTTGCATGGCACCTTGATGTCAGCGGCGTTTACCACTGATCAGACAAATTTAGTACCGGTCAGGGACCAATAGGTTCCGCCGTCTTCCTCATATGTCCCGAAAACGCCCAGAATCGTGATCTCAGCGCCTTCAGCGGGATAATCCTTAGGATATACGTTATCGCCCTCCAGAATAAATTCTATGCCCTGCTGGCAGCATGCAGCGGCATCTGACACGAAGCAAGCGAAGTGATACTTGTCTTTTGCTTCGTCGTAATAGACTGTGAACGTTCCTGATACCTTAATCGTTCTTCCGATATATTCTTTGGGGAAGATCATCATGTTATAGACTTCGGCATAGATGAGGTCTGAAGAAAGCTTGGTGAGGTCATAATCTATTCCGTCCGCGCCCAATGATTCCGCCGAATAATCGGCCAGAGGATCAGGTGTGGGAGAGGGCAGGGTCGTAGCTGCCGTGGAAGTGGTTCCTTCAGAGTTTTCTTCAGACATCCTGGATTCCAAAACGTCTTTTAACCCTGTCGTCTGTGCAGTCATCTTGTTCTGCGGACCGTTGCTGCTGCCACAGCCGGCCATGAGGCCTGCCATAGCGGCACATATGATCAAACTTGTTATCTTACGCATTTTTTCTCCTGTAACGACGAACATCTGCAAGCGATTATATCACCTGCAGATGTCCGTAGTGCCTATGAAAGGGTATTAAATATGTATTATTTCAAAGCCTCTGTAAGAACGGAAAGGTTGGCTTTCATGATGGAGAGATAGGTCGTTCCGTTCTTATGATCAGCTGTTGAAGCCGACTGCATGGAGTCCATGGTCAGGATCTTCTGATCCTTGGATGTTGTGTTCTGCACGATGGTTTCAGCGATCCTGTGATCCTTTCCTTCGATCGTGAGGACTACAGGGAGATTTAATTCATCGACCTTCTTGGACAGGAAAGTGATAGTCTCGAAGCTTGCTTCGGATTCGGCAGAGCAACCTACGAATGCTGCGTAGTAAGTAAGACCGTAGTCATCGACCAGATATCTGAAAGGGAAGCGGTCGCCGAAAAGGAGCGTCTTGTTGGAAGCGGCCTCTACAACAGCCTTGTAATCGCTGTCGAGAGATTTCAGTGATTCGATGTAGGCATCAGAATTCTTCTTATATGCTTCCGCATTTGACGCATCGATCTTCTGCATTGCATCGGAAATGCTCTGCACCAGAACTTCAGCGTTTCTTAAGGAGAGCCATACATGCTCGTCGTATTCAATCTCGCCTTCGTCCTCTTCCTCGTCTTCGTCCTCGCCCTGCATGCCTTCAACGACTTCTTCTTCCTTAACTTTGTCGCCTAATACATCTAAGAGGTTGATTACGACCATGTCCTTATTTGTTGCTTCCTTAAGTGCATCAGCAACCCAGTCGTCAGACTCGCCGCCTACATAGACAAAGAGGTCACAGGATGAGACCTTCATTATGTCCGATGCTGTGGGCTGGAAGCTGTGGAGATCAACTCCGTTGTCGAGAAGCAGGGTAACATCTGCATTTGAGGCCTTGTCGCCCAATACGTTCATTACCCAGTCATATTCAGGGAAGATCGTTGTTACGATCTTGATCTTGTCTTTTCCTTTTGCTCCGGCAGAACTGCACGCAGTAAGTGAACCTACAGCCAAAAATGCTGCAACAACTACTGATAAAAGCTTTTTCACGTTTACGAATAACCGTCCGGAAACGGTTTTCCTCCTGACTAATAATTGCTTGATCTTTCTCATTCCGAAAATATGAATATGAGAATCGTTCTCAATTGTAGTCAGGAGGCACCACTTTGTCAATAGATTTGAGAATAATTCTCAAATTCTTCCCAAAATCCCCTGTTTTCAAGTATTCTCTTCGCCTGATCCGGAGCTGTCGCCAGGCAAGAGAGGTGCATTAATCGTCGATATCTGTGTTACTCAAATGCTCGAATTCCTGGCCTTGGGTGTTAATTACGTGCGTCTTTGACGGGAGCTTGTCGAATTTTACGACGCAGCATGGATATGTGAATGCCTGTATAACGACATCACCTTCGACGGGTGAAGTCTCTTCGACCATTATCACGAGCTCGCCATTCTGAAGGCCGATATCAACTATCTTGATATCGTACCCGCCCGTGTTCTTTTCGCCGGAGCAGACGGCAATATAAAAAGGCGCACCGGGCTCATCTGCCTGGGCGAAATAACATCCTCTCTGTTTATGTGAACCTGTGTATTCGTTGTCTTTTATTATCGTGAAGTTGTAATCACCGATGACGCCTGAGTCCGGAAGCTTACCGTTGTAGGAAGTCCTGGCGGATTCGTAATTGCCGTCGTTGATGTTTATGGGAACCAGAATAGAACCATTTGAAGTATCCGAAGGCACCGTCGTATACGGATCAGGATCGAAGTCACCGACAGAGCTTGGGATCTCAGATGACTTTGTTGCCGTGACCTTGCACCCTGTGGCGATTCCTGCCATCAGCGCGAAAACCATTGTTATGCATAAAGTAGCTTTTATCCCTGAATTCATTTTCATAACCTCCCTTGGGGTTTATACCATATATACAATTGAGACCTTTATTTTGTTGCATTTTGAAGCGGCCGCGGGTGTTATAATAGATACCAGATAAGTAGGAAAAAGGAGACATCACATGCCACACGTAGAAATCAAATGCTTCCCCGGAAGAACCGAAGAACAGAAGTTAAAGTGCGCCGAAGAAGTCACAAAGGCCATTGCAGAGACAATGGGCTGCAATGCTTCGAGCGTATCGATCGCCATAAAAGAAGTCGCCCAGGACGACTGGAAAGAACAGGTCTGGGATAAGCAGATCGCGCCTGACAACAATCTTTATAAGAAACCCGGATACACCTGCTGATAAGTTATAAGGAGGACCGATATGGATTTTCGAAAAGTAGTATCTGACCGTTATTCGTGCAAGAGTTACGACGGCCGCAAGGTCGAGCCGGCCATCCTCGACAGGATACTTGAAGCCGGAAGATTAGCACCTACCGCGAAAAATCTTCAGGAGCAGCACATCTATGTCCTTCAGTCAGATGAGGCCCTCGCGAAAGTCGATATGGTCACACCCTGCAGATATAACGCGGGAACATGCCTTCTCGTTGCTTTCGACAAGAATAATGTTTATACATATCCGGGCTCGCAAAGAGAGTCAGGCATAGAGGATGCGACGATCGTAGCGACACACCTGATGCTCGCAGCAGCCAACGAAGGCGTGGATTCCTGCTGGCTTAACTGCATCGATCTTGCAAAGGCTCATGCTGAATTCGGACTTCCCGACAATGAAGAAGTTCTCATGATCTTAGACCTGGGATATGCCACCGAAGGCACGGGTCCTCTTGCCAATCACGGCAGCAGAAAACCCATCACGGAGACAGTCACTTATTTGTGATCTTTTGTCTTTACGAGCAGGGCGTTAAACAGGATCTTCTTATATCTGTTAAAGCCCTTGGCAATCTCATTCATATCCTTTTCGCACGCTGCGACTAACGCCTCGAGTTCCCGGGGCGTTAATTTTTCCTGTGCAAATGCAGCCTTCTCCGCGATGTGCACAGCCTTCTTCGGCAGATGATATCTGAATATCCTGCCCATGATGTCGTAGTAGTGGTAGTACGAGATGGCGCTGCTGTTACAGCTCTTGCGCTTGAAGTGGCGTTTCCAGTAAATAAACCAGCCGAGTATGAAGATGTCGATCACAAGCGCAATTATGCCTAATGTGCAGACGACGTTTCTGACTAGCTTGACGAGTTTTCCTGCCGCGCTTTCATCCATAAATACGAGTGTGAATTCGCCGTTGGGTCCGAATGAATATTCCATTCCTTCAGCCATTGAAACTGCCCAGGAAGGCGGTTCGCTCTGTTTTGTTTCCTTGGTCTCCTCTGGTTCATCAGATGTTGTTCCGCTCTGTGAAGGTTCAGTCTGGTCAGCAGGCGTAGGCGATGCCGGTTCTGTCTCGTCCGGTGTTGTTTCTGAACTGGTGGCAGCAGATTCTGTGTCAGTCGGTTCAGTATCTGTAGGTTCAGTCTCAGATGACGTTGCAGAAGGATTTGTGTAGTCAGGATTGAAGATCGACGTAAATCCCCTCGCGAAGCTTGCCTGTTCAAATTCGGGGTATGCCTTGATAACTGCATTTATATCGTAGTCGCCAGAATTTGAGGCTGAGCCGGGTGTCGAGTCGCCCATTATCCATCCGTATTCCGGCGCGAAAAATTCGAACCATGCATGCGAATGCGTAGCATATACTATATGCTCGCTGTCGGGGTAGGACTGGTAGTCAACGTAACCTCTGACATATCTCGCGGGAACACCGATGAGACGCAGGAGGATAACTGTCGTTGCAGCATAGTGAACGCAGATTCCGGATTCAGCATCTTTGATAAACCACGGTACAAAATCAACGCCTCTTGGCGGATAATCCGTTTCCGCACTGTAAGGATGGAGTTCCCTTACGTATTCAGTTACCATCTTGACCTTCTGGGCATCAGGATAGGTTACATAACCGTGGTAAATATCCAGATACCAGTCAGGAAGCTTGCCGCTGCTGATGATGGCCATTTCGGTCGATTTCGGAACTTCAAGGCACGTTTTGTAGACGTAATTTTCCTTGTATTCTTCCGTATAGATATCGCCGGTCTTTACGGGAACCGTGGAAACCGAGTAGATATGGGCATCTTCTTTCGTTGTGTTATAAGGACTGACTCTTACGCTCTCTGACATATAAGTCTTGTAGAAATCGGTGTAATAAGGAACGAGATCAACTGCCGCAGGCTGAATCGGTTCGATCCAGACGGCATAAGGCGCTTCCTGAGTCTCAGGAAGCTTATCCTCGTCATAGACCGGCATCTTGATCTTCGAGCCCTTCAGATTATTGTTTTCGTATGTATCGAAAGATTCGACCTTGATATAAAGGCACGTGCGCTTTTCGGTATCCACAGGTCCCGAATAACCGGAGACGGACATCTTCGTGACCTTCATGATCTCCATATCCGGCGGATCGAAAGGCCCGACATTATCGAGATTCGTAGATCCCGAATAAAGCGAACACATATAATCCAGACCGCCTCTGGAGTTCGGATTTCTGATGCCGTGGAGCGCGGTGTCTAAGATCTCACTTATGGGCTGCGAGATATTCTGCGCGGTCTCCACGAGATCTTCTAAGATATCTGTTGCGAGCTGGTCTTTATCGTATGTATCGACAGGGAAGAGAACTCCTGCGATGATCGAGAATATAAGCACGGGAACCGTAAGCAGGAACAGTACAAAGCCGGACTGGCGGGCCTGCTTTTTGCGGAATCCGTGCGCCAGAAATGCGAGCAGCACACCTGTTGCCGCAGCGATGCTCGGAGCAACTTCCGGCAGCATTGTCGTGTTGCTTACGGCGCATACAAAAAGCGGAACATATAAAAGGAGTGTCAGCGGTATATTCTTCCGTCTGGTCAGCGCCAGCGTCGTAAGAGATACCGCCATGAGATTATATGCCTGAACAAATTTCAGGACAAATTCACTGTCATCAGGAGACCCGCCCTCGAAAACGCCGGGCAGCCAGTAGAATGCATTCATCTGCATGTTGTAAAGAAATACCATAAGGCCTTTCTGCACATCGAAGAGATCGAAAAAGGCCATCGATACGGGCGTAAGACAGGATAAGATCACAACGATCGCGGTAAGCCATTTCTTATTGAAGTTGTAGAGCACCGTGAATATAAGAGCTGTGATAAGAGCGAACATCATTATCGCCCAGACACCGAACTCCATATTAAAAGCGGTGCTGTACATCATGGAAAAGCCGGTGACCAAAAATGTCGTGATGGTCACGGACATAAGCACATTGCTCACGTTCAGTCTGGTGCGCTGATCAACCAATTCCAGCTGTTCATTGTTATCAGTCGGCATAGGCTTCCTCCGCGGACACCTTCCCGGTCAAAGGCTCTTCTTCAGGGATATCCTCTTTCGCAGATTCCTTCTCATGGGACGCCTCTTCAGGGATCCTCATGTGAAGGATCTGCAGCAATGCCCTCTGAAGATCTGTTTCCGATTCAACATTAAAAGCTACCTCTCTGCTGTCCGGAGGTATGACCCTTATTATGTGGGCCGTCTCGTGATCGAGATAGAACCTGGAAGTAAAGAGCACCTGGCCCAGATGGAGATCAAGCATATCCCTGTCATCCGTAAGCTTTAAGATAACGCGTGAATGACCGCCGTATTCCTCCAGCGGTTCTTTTACGAGGATCTTGTCTTTCTTGGCCGACATCTTCCAGTGGATCGACTTTACGGGGTCGCCGAGCTGGTAGTCCCTGATGTCGTAGATCTCGGAATTCGGCTGTCTGGATTTTCGAAGATTCTTAGCCTTAAAACCATATACGTCAGGCATATATCCGGGCATCTCAGGAACCGGCTTTACGACGAATTCTATATCCTTGTTCAGGAACCTGGTGAACTTGAAAAATCCGAAAAGATCGTAAATATAAAGCCTCGTCATTTTATACGAGTAAGCGCCGCAATGAGTTGTATCCACAGGTATCTTCGTGATGCCCTTATCAGAGATCCTGAGAATGCTCTTTTTCGTTGTTCCCGCCATGTGATCGGTAACGGCAGTCTTTATCGTGCAGTATGAGAAAAAAGACGCGAAGCCTTCCAATTTGAACTTGATATACGCTGGTTTGCCGATCGTGGTGATGGACGGAGCTTCAGTCTTATACCTGAGCGTCGTTGCAGCGATTACTGCCATGACGAATGCAAAAATGGGAACTGTCAGGAGCAATATGAGGCAATACCACGAGACCCACATCTTATAACATAGGAAAAAGACGAAGGTTGAGATCAATGCAGCCAAATATGCCAGCCAGGTCCGTACCATATCAGATCTTCGGAGCTACAGTATCCTTAAGGATCTCCTGTGCTATATCGGAAGCCTGTCTGTTATTGACTTCAGCTTCAGGTGTGAGCATAAGCCTGTGAGTGATGACAGGAAGGAACACCTTCTGCACATCGAGCGGAACGACATAATTCCTGTTGTTTAAGTAAGCGCACGCTTTTGCCATCGAAGTAAGCGCCAGCGTTGCACGGGGGCTTCCGCCTCTGGCAAGGTCGCGGTGACCTCTGGTCTTGTTGATCAGCTGGATGATATAGTCTGCCACCTTCTCGTGGACAAATACGTTATTAACTTCAGCCTGCATTCTGACGATCGTATCAACGTCGCACATCGGCCTTACGTTGTCGAGCGGATTGGTACCGTTCTTTCTCGCTTCGAGCATCGTCTTCTCATCCTTGGGGGACGGATAACCGATTGAGACCCTGATCATGAAACGGTCAATCTGCGAGTCCGGGAGAAGTGATGTTCCCGACGCGCCCGTAGGGTTCTGCGTAGCGATTACCGTAAAAGGCTTCGGAAGCATATACGTACTTCCGTCAACCGTAACGTTGCCTTCCTCCATCGCCTCGAGGAGCGCCGACTGCGTACGTGTTGAAGCACGGTTCAGCTCGTCTGCCAGAAACAGGTTGTGGAAGATCGAACCAGGCTGGTATTTCATCGAATCTGTCGTCTTATCGTAAAGAGAGAAACCCGTGATGTCCGAAGGCAATACATCGGGCGTAAACTGGACTCTTCCGAAGTTCAGCCCCATCGTCTTGGAAAACGCCACCGCCATAGTTGTCTTGCCAACGCCCGGCACGTCCTCCATCAATATATGTCCGCCCGCAAGAATAGCCGTCAAAGCCTGCGCAATGATGTGATCCTTGCCGCAGATAGCCTTCTTAACCTCATAGATAATTCCTTCAGTTGTACTGCTCATCGTGAAAATCCCCCAAGTTTTATGCAATATAAAGTATACAGTATGAAAAATCATTCTCATCCGTAAAATGAAAGATTTTTGAGAGATACGGGGGAACAGGTGTTTTCGCGGTGTGTTTTCGCGGTGTGTTTTCGCCTCGTTGAATAATCGTTGAAGATTTACGCGATTTTGTTCAACGAAAAGTCGGATTTAGTGTCATTTCCGACTTTTGGTTGAAGAAAACGGCTTTTTTCTTCAACGATTATTCAACATTGAGTCTGCGGGCCCTTTATAAAATGTATTGGGGATAAAAAGCGAGCTGTACACGGCGGAATTGAGCATTGCATGAAGACTTCTGATATCGAAAGGTGCTTCGTCTGTATCGAAAGTGTAGATAATATCAAGTCCTGCAAGAAGCCCGGCGCCTGTGTAGTTTATGATTTTCGTAGAAGTTATTCGATTATAGTCAGCCTTGTTTTTCATACCAAAATGCTCATGAAACTTACACAGATCAAGTTCCTTGATAAGAATTACAAAATCAGTATAAATCGGGTAATTCAATCCCTTGAGAAATATTTGCGGTTCATATTTAAATGGAATTCCCTGTTCAGTGTAGAACCTGGCGATATCAACCTCTGATGCTGATCTGTAGAAAGTTCCATTGTAATAATATGTTTTGTTCTCACGATAATTGGGATCCGCATCATTCTTTAAGCTCTCGAAAAATTTACCGTCCAGTTTTACTGATGAATGAGAACTCTGAAACAATTGTCTGGTTATCTTCCTTGGCTCAATATCAGACGGGGGAGCGCCTCGAAAAACGCTGTTCCAGATTCCTTCCAATTTTGAGAGCTCACATATTAGCTGTTCGCGCTTTAACAAAATGCTTTGTATTTCTTTAGCCGATTTGCTGTTAATAGAAATAAAACGGGAATCACACTTAAAAACATCAGTGAGCTTACCGTGAATAGTATGCTTTGTTTGGATTACCTCCGGCAGCGCAGCCAGCTGCTGCTTGCAGTAGTTGATCTGCAGAGCAAGGTATTCTCTCGGGATGTAGGGTTCGTAAATAGCCATGGCCCGATTATAGATGCGGCGGAGGCCAAATAGTACCGACAAAACTCGACAAAATACGACAAAATCGACAAGCGCGAAAACGCGTTTTTGAGCCATTTCCGGGTTAAAGAAAAAATAAATAAATTACTACATTCAAGTGTCGCGAAAAATATCACCAACAGTAAGAACCCGCCGCCTTAAGGCAACGGGTTCCTACTCGAACAAGAAGCAAACAATAAGAAATTGTTTTTAAGTTTTGTGGCGCCGGGCCTGCGCGCCTTCGCGCTGCAGAGCGATCACCCCTGGCCGTAGTATGCGTTTGCGCCGTGCTTGCGCAGATAATGCTTGTCCAATAGTGTCTGCTGCATTCTGCCTGCAGAAGGATTGAGCGTCATTGCGTGGTAATCCATGAATGCGACTTCTTCCATTACGACTGCATTATGTACTGCGTTGAAAGGATCTGTTCCCCATGTGAATGGTCCGTGTGAGAAGACGTTTACAGCAGGGATAGCGTCCGGATCTTTGTCTGCGAATGTCTCGACGATTACGTTGCCGGTTTCCTTCTCGTATTCGCCTTTGATCTCAGCGTCTGTCATGGGGCGTGTGCAGGGGATGTCACCGTAGAAGTAATCGCCCTGGGTGGTTCCCATTGCGGGAATTGCCATGCCTGCCTGGGCAAATGTAACTGCCCAGCGGGAGTGCGTGTGAACGACGCCGCCGATGTTGGGGAAGGCCTTGTAGAGGACAACGTGTGTGGGTGTGTCGGAAGAAGGCTTCCACTTGCCTTCGACGACATTGCCGTCTAAGTCTACGACGACCATATCTTCTGCCTTCATGACGCCGTATTCGACGCCGGAGGGCTTGATTACAACGAGACCGGATTCACGGTCGATGCCTGATACGTTGCCCCATGTGAAAGTAACGAGACCGTACTTGGGGAGGAGGAGGTTCGCCTCCAGAACTCTTGCTTTAAGTTCTTCTAACATCAGATCACCTCCGTAGCCTTTCTCTCAACCGGCAATGCATTCTTGTACTTGGCAAGGAATGATGCAAAGCCTGCTACGTCTGATTCGTCTGCCATTACGCTTACGCTCTTGGCACCGGCGAAAACCTTGTTGTCGAGGTAATCAGGAAGAGTCTCACCGGACTCCTTGTTGATCATGTAGGAAACGAGAAGAGCCATACCGTAAGGTCCGCCTTCGCCTGCAGTCTCCATGACGGAAACGGGAGCGTTAACAGCTGCGCTAAGCATCTTCTGGCCGACTTCGGGAGTCTTGAAGAAACCGCCGTGGCCGTAGAGCTTGTCGATCCTTACGTTCTCTGCGCCCTGGAGGATGTCCATACCGATCTTCAATGTAGCTAATGCGGAGAGCAGGTGTGTTCTCATGAAGTTTGCGAGTGTGAAATTACAGTTAGGTGTCCTTGCGAAAAGCGGACGGCCTTCGTCCAAGTCAGTAACGCCTTCGCCTGAGAAGTAGTTGTATGAGAGGAGTCCGCCGCAGTCAGGATCGCCTTTTAAAGCAACCTGGAAGAGCTTTGTGTAGAGGTCATTTTTCGATATCTGGGCGCCGAATAATTCTGCGAACTGATCGAAAAGATTGACCCATGCATTGATGTCTGAAGTGCAGTTGTTGCAGTGAACCATTGCAACGGGCGCGCCTGCAGGTGTCGTGACCATGTCGATCTCACGGTGAACGCCGAGATCGTGATCTACTACGACCATTGCGAAGTCGGATGTGCCGGCGCTTACGTTACCTGTGTAAACGCGTACGGAATTTGTTGCGACCATGCCTGTGCCTGCATCGCCTTCGCAAGGTGCGATAGGAATGCCTGCCTTAAGGTCGCCAGAAGGATCTAAGAACTTCGCGCCGTCTTCAGTAAGCGTGCCTGCGTCTTCGCCTGCAACAAGAACCTTAGGAAGGATGGAGAGGAGATCGCCGCCTGTAAGGCTATTAAACTTCGCAACCATTTCCTGGTTGTAATCGTTGGTGGAAGAATCGATCGGGAACATGCCGGATGCTTCGCCGACACCCATGACCTTAAGGCCTGTCAAGCGCCAGTGAATGTAGCCTGCGAGTGTTGTTAAGTAATCGATATCACCAACGTGTGATTCGTTATTAAGGATTGCCTGATAGTAGTGTGCGATGCTCCAGCGCTGCGGGATGTTGAAGCCAAGTGCTTCAGTGAGCTTCTCAGCTGCTTCGCCGGTTATCGTGTTTCTCCATGTGCGGAATTCAGCGAGCTGTTTTCCGTCCTTGTCGAAAGGGAGATAGCCGTGCATCATTGCAGAGATACCGATGCCGCCGACTTCTGTAAGCGTTACGCCGAACTTATTCCGGACGTCAGCCTTAAGTGCGGCATAGCAGGCCTGAATGCCTTTATGGATCATGTCTGAAGAATATGTCCAGATGCCGTCAACGAACTGGTTTTCCCATTCGAAGTCGCCCTGAGCTATGGGCAGATGATCCTTGTCGATAAGAACTGCTTTGATACGTGTGGAACCGAGTTCGATTCCCAGTGCTGTAGTTTTAAAATCCACGGTGGAGCCTCCTTATAAGAATTACTTCTTGTTTTTGTTCTTACGTGCAAGTATAACACTCTGAACGAGGAGGAAGATACAGAGCATTAAGCCGACTGTGATGTTTGTCCACCATGCATCTTCAAGACCCAAAGAGGTAACGATATTCTTGATAGTCGAGAGTGACAGCACTCCGAAAAGCGTACCTACGATATTTCCTACACCGCCTGAGAGCAGCGTGCCGCCGATAATGGATGACGCGATGGCGTTCATCTCGGCGCCCTGCGCGTGCAGAGGAGATCCGGAGCATGCGTGGAGGAAGAAGAGGTATCCGCCGATTCCTGCGCAGAGACCGCAGAGAACGTGAGCTAAGAACTTTGTAAGCTTAACGTTGATACCGAGCATGTTTGCGCTCTGGTTGTTGCCGCCTACTGCATAGAAATTACGTCCGAGCTTTGTCCATCTTAAGAGGCAGAAGAGAAGGATAACGACGATGATCGCAACGATAACGCCGACTTCAACATATGCCGGGACCCAGACTTGTTTTTTGTTATATGAACCGAGGAACGGAACGTTGATCTCTGTTCTGCAGAGTTTGACGAATGGCTCGAAAGTAACGGGGACACGGTCGCTGCACACTATGGTGGTCATACCTTTCGCGAAGAAGAGACCGGCGAGCGTTACTATGAACGGCTGGAACTCGAGGTAAGCTACGAGGAATCCCTGAACGATACCGAATGCGAGACCGATTCCCAATGCGAGAAGGATCGATGTTAAGACGTTTCCGTGGGCAATGCCTTCGTTGACTTTCTGGAGATGTACGGCGCAGGACATGCAGACGAGGCATGTTACCTGACCTACGGAGATATCGATACCGCCTGTGATCATGACGAGTGTCATGCCGCAGGATAATACGAGGAGCGAAGCATTTTCGTTAAGGATGTTGAAGAACATCTGGGGCTTTGTAAAGCCTTTCTTAAGGAAGATGACAGCGCATACGTACATTACTATGAATACTGCGATAGTAATGATGAGGAGGAGATTCGTATCTGTTAAGGAAGCGCGTCTCTTGAGCTTGTTGCCTCCCAAAGCGTTAGTATTAAGTGACATATCAGACACTCTCCTTTCCTGTTTCAGATCCTGTTACAGATTCAACATTTTCCAATGCCTCATCAATTGCTGCTTCGACCGCAACCAGCTCATCGGAGCCTTTCTTTGCTGCCTCTCTCTTGTTCTTCATATCATCGATCCATCTTCTTACGAACGGTGAAGAGATGATTATGAGAAGGATAACTACGACTGCCTTGTAAGCAGAGATAGAGCTGGAGTCGATTTCCTTGAACTTATAAAGTGTCGTTGTAAGGAACTGGATAACATAAGCACCTACAACGGAAGCAGAAAGATTGAACTTACCGCCGCCTAAGTTGTTACCGCCAAGTGCAACTGCCAGGATCGCATCCATTTCGATGTTGTTTGCGATAACTGAATATGTGATAGATGAAGTTCTGGATACCTTGATAAATCCGCAGACTGCAACGCAAACGCCCAGGATGATAAATGTTAAGAGCTTGATCAGTTTCGGGTTGATACCGTTAAGTCTGGAGGATGAAGCATTGATACCTACGGACTGTGCATAGAGTCTTAAGTTAGTAACTTTGAGGACTATAGCGATTACAATAAGGCACAAAACAGTAATGAATACCGGTGTCGGAACTGCGATTCCGGGAATGAAGTTTCCAAAGTAACTGAAACGCTTATCTGTAATCGAGATATTGTCATTATTGTTGATCCATGCTGCGATTGAACGGCCTGCGGTGAAAAGGATCAATGTCGCAACCATCGGCTGGATCTTAAAGAATGCGACCAGCGCGCCGTTAAAGGCACCGAACAGTGCTGATACGATAACGCATAAGAGGAATGAAACAACGATGATTCCTGCGAATTTCGCACCTGAGATATCAGGGGACTGTGTCTTAACGATCCTTAAGACCGTAGATCCTGCGATAGCGATCGTAGCACCGACTGAAATATCCTGACCGCCGGATGCTGATGTAACGAGTGTCATTCCGATAGCGAGGATAACGAGCTCGGAAGCGTAGTCGATCATTGTGATAAGGTTACCGGACAAGACCATGTTTCCGTCGCTGTTCGGTTCCAATGCGATCTTAAAAAATCCCGGATCCGTGGCAAGGTTGAATATTACCAGAAGCAGAAGGGCAACGAGCGGAATAAAAAGCTGGTTGCGTACGATCTTTAAAAGGAAATTGGTATCTCCTTTTTTTAATGCATTATCGGTTGCTGTCATTTGGATTCACCTCCGGCAATCGTTGCCATGATCTTATTCTGGTTGAGATCGTCGCCCTTGAGTTCACCTACGACTTTGCCGTCACGCATGACTATAAGCCTGGAGCAGGTACGTACCATCTCGTCTATTTCGGAAGAAATAAAGGTTACACTCTTTCCCTCCGAAGCAAGTTTTAATACGAGTTTCTGGATCTCGACCTTTGTACCTACGTCGATACCTCTCGTAGGTTCGTCGAGAATGAGATATTGAGGATTTGCAAGAAGCCATCTTGCGAGGATAACCTTCTGCTGGTTACCGCCTGAGAGCGACTTTATAGGTGTATCCTGTGATGCTGTCTTGATGTTTAAGAGCTTGATATATTCATCGGCAAACTTCTCTGCCTGAGCCTTTGAGAAAGGCTTGAAGAAACCCTTCATTACCTGGAGGGCGAGAATGATGTTATCTCTTACTGAGAGGTCGCCTACGATACCGTCTAACTTTCTGTCTTCAGGCAGATAGCTGATGCCGTGCTTCATGGCATCTAACGGCTTTCTGATCCTTACGGGCTTGCCGTCGATAAAGACCTTGCCGCCTGTAACTCTGTCAGCACCGAAAATAGCACGGACGCTCTCCGATCTTCCTGAGCCCAGAAGGCCGGTAAAGCCGTTGACTTCTCCTGCATGGATCTCGAAGTCGAACGGCTTTATGCCGGTCGTTCCGGTAAGGTTTATTGCCTGGTAAACGGGGGTGCCGTTAAGGTCTATGTTCTCGGACTCGTCTCCGCTCTTGATCTCGGCCATATCGTCGAAATCCTTTCCGAGCATCTTTGAAACGAGCTGTACTCTGGGCAGGTCTTCTATTACGTATTCGCCTACGAGCTTACCGTCACGGAGAACCGTGATACGGTCGCAGACTTCATATACCTGCTCCAGGAAGTGTGTAACGAATATGATGCCGACGCCTTTTGCTTTGAGGTCACGCATCAGGTTGAAAAGTTTCTGAACTTCCTGTTCATCCAGTGAGGATGTAGGTTCGTCCAGGATAAGGACCTTACAATCCATATCTACCGCACGTGCAATAGCTACCATCTGCTGGATCGCAATGGAGCAGTTGCCGAGCTGTTCTGTAGCGCCTACGGGAATACCGAGCTCGTCAAGGAGCTTATCTGCCTGGCTGTTGATCTTTCTCCAGTTTGTAAAAGGACTCTTTGTACGTCCGATATACATATTCTCAGCTACCGTGAGGTTAGGGCAGAGGGTGATCTCCTGATAAACAGTTGCGATACCTTTATTCTGCGCATCCTGTGGTGATTTGATATGTACGGGCTGTCCTGCAAGACTGACACCGCCGCCGTCTTTTGGATATACGCCGGTCAACACCTTAATAAGTGTCGATTTACCGGCACCGTTCTCGCCCATCAGAGCATGGATTTCGCCTTCTCTTAATGTGAAATCAACGTTCTCAAGAGCGCGCACGCCCGGGAAGAATTTACATATCCCGGTCATTTCCAAAATTGCGCTTTCTGCCATGTCCTTCGTCCTCCTGTTGTTTCCCTGTTTACTTCTTCTCGAAAAGAATGTGCGATGCGATGAAGCATCGCATCGCACACCTTGTTGTTTAGCTAAATACTCTTATAAAGTTTCGAGAGTGTTTATCAGATACCGTAATTCTTTACGTCGTCTGCTGTGATTGTCTTAGCGTCGAAGCCCTTCTCTTCCATGATAACTACCTTTGTCTTAACGCCATTCTTGATGATGTCGTCGATGTAGGAAGCCTGGAAAGGATTGCACTGACCGTCATAGTTCCAGTTACCTGCGAGGAGCTCTTCAAGTGCCCATGTGTTGCAGTCGAAACCGATGATGATAACGTCCTTGCCAACGCCGTGAGAGATGTTAGCCTTGTCGAGAGCTGCTGCAGCACCCTTAGCCATGTTGTCATTCTCTGCATAGATTACGTTGAACTTTTCGCCGGAGTCGATAACAGCCTGAACGATCTGCTGAGCTGTCTCTTCAGACCACTCTGCTGTCTGCTGCTTAACGATTGTCCAGTTGGACTCTGCCTTTACCTTCTCGTCGAGAGCGCCGGAACGGCCGATCTGAGCGGAAGAACCCATAACGCCCTGGATGTGGACGATCTTGTATTCAGAGAGACCCTGGGAAGCGAGCCATGTAACTGCCTGCTCACCTTCCTTAGCCATGTCGGAAACGATAGAAGCTTCATAGAGGCTCTCGTCTGCGTCGATTGTTCTGTCGAAGAGGATAACCTTGATGCCAGCCTTCTGAGCCTGCTCAAGAACTCCGTCCCAACCTGATGTACCAGC
>JAFYJX010000046.1 GCA_017537905.1 Clostridiales bacterium
CGATTTTGCAGGAAAAACGGTAGAAGTGAATTCGCTTAACGAAGCGGTTCACAACTATTGTGCCGCTTATATCACGGACGCTCCTGCTGATTTCGTTGTCACCACCACTCAGGAAGATATCGATTACGAGCGTTCGCGCGCAGAGATCCCCGGATTGTCTGACGGTTATCTCGAAGAGCTTGCGGTATACCGTAAGATCTCAGAGAAGATGCCTTATTACGACACGATCCTCTTTCATGGATCCGTTGTCGCTGTGGACGGCGTTGCTTATTTATTTACCGCTGCTTCAGGTACAGGAAAATCTACGCATGTAGCGCTGTGGCGCAAGCTCTTTGGTGAGCGCGCTGTTATGGTCAATGACGACAAGCCGCTGCTTCATATAGGTGATGAGGTCACGGCTTACGGCACGCCTTACGACGGCAAGCATAAGCTGTCGAACAGGATAGCGGTTCCTCTGAAGGCGATATGCATTCTGGAACGCGCTTCTGCTAATTCCATTGTGCCGGTAACAAAATCTGAAGCGTACGCGATGCTGATCCAGCAGGCGTACCGGCCGAACGATGTTTTCGCGCTGCAAAAGACGCTTGAACTGGTTGATAAAATGGCTGATAAGGTTGGGCTCTACAAGCTCTCCTGCAATATGGATATTGAAGCGGCGCAGGTTGCTTACGACGGGATGAACAAGCATGAATAGTTTTGAAGACGAACTCGAGAAGAGCGGCAAGCTCGTTTATACGACCGTCGGCGTCAGCATGCGGCCCCTGATCAAGCAGGACAGAGACATTTCGATCATCGAAAAGCCGACTGGCCGCCTTAAAAAATTCGACGTTGCTCTGTATAAACGCCCCAACGGCCAGTATGTTCTGCACCGTGTCGTTAAGGTGCTCGAAGACGGCTACGTAATCCTGGGTGATAACTGCGCTGCTAAGGAGTACAACATCAAGGATTCGCAGATCCTGGGCGTTCTCACTTCGCTCGTCCGTGCCGGCAAAGAGATCGATCTGAACAGCTTCGGCTACAAGTTCTACGTGCGCGCCAGATACGCCCACTATCCCGTGCGTGTTATAATTTTCAAGACCAAAAGATTTTTAAGAAAACTGTTAAAGAGATGAACGACAGCGCGATCAAATGGCTATATAAAGTTCCTGCGGGAAAGAAGCTCTACATTCTCGCATTGACGATCGTCCAGTGCTTAAGCGGCGCGAGCGGTGTTCTGTACGCGGTCTTCCTCCGCGACATCGTCAACAGCGCCGTCGACAAGGACATGGACGGCTTCATCCGGAGCGCTGTCTATATCATCATTCTCATATTGTTCCAGCTCACATTGTCGGCCATCACGAGATGGCTCTCGGAACTGTCGCGCTCGACTTTCGAGAACATCTTCAAGGAAAGGCTCATGCACAACATCCTTCGAAAGGATTTCGGCCGCGTCAACGCAGTCCACTCCGGCGAGTGGCTGAACCGCCTGACGAGCGACACGACCGTCGTCGCCAACAACTACACGGAGATCATTCCAGGCTTTGCGGGCATGGCGGTAAAGATGCTCTCGGCGCTCATCATGCTCGTCGTTCTCGACACGCGCTTTGCCCTGATCGTGATCCCTCTCGGATTGGTTCTCGCTCTGCTTACTTTCGCGTTCCGTAAGAGCATGAAAAAGTTCCATAAGCGTGTGCAGGAAAAAGACGGCGCGCTGCGTGTGTTCCTGCAGGAGCGCATCGGAAGCCTTACGGTCATCCGTTCGTTTGCTGCAGAAGAGCAGACTGAAGCGGAAGAGCGTGCAAAGGCCGGTGACCACAAGAAGGCCAGAATGAAGAGGACCGCGTTCTCCAACGTCTGCAATTTCGGATTCGGCGCCGCCATGAACGGCATGTATATCTTTGGAATTATCTACTGCGCATACGGCATCCTGACCGGCACGATCCTGTACGGCACGCTGACCGCGATCGCGCAGCTCATAACTCAGATCCAGACGCCTTTCGCGAACATCACAGGCTACCTGCCGCGCTGGTATCAGATGCTCGCGAGCGCTGAGCGTCTCATGGAGATCGAAAAGTTCGATGATGACATCGTTGAATCTTCCGAGCCGCGCGAGAAAGTTTGCGCTTTCTACCGCGATTCATTCGCAGGCATCGGTCTCGACAACGTCTCCTACACATACTATCCTGCATCTAGCAAGGTCGACGGCGTAGTCAAAGACAACATGCCTGTCGCAGTTACTGGTCTGAGCCTCTCGATCGCAAAGGGCGAGTATGTGGCATTCACCGGCCACAGCGGCTGCGGCAAGTCCACGGCGCTGATGCTCCTCATGGGAATCTATAAACCTGATTCAGGTATGCGCTATGTTTCATTGAAGGACGGCTCGCGCCAGGAGCTCACATCCTCTTGGCACCGCCTGTTCGCGTACGTGCCCCAGGGCAACAAGCTCATGAGCGGCACCGTCCGCGAGATAGTCAGCTTTGCGGACAAGACTTCTTCTGCTGACGATGCGCGCATAAATGAAGCGCTGAAGATCGCCTGCGCGGATTCCTTTATTTCCGAACTCGACAACGGCATCGATACCGTGCTCGGCGAACGCGGAACGGGCCTGTCCGAAGGCCAGATGCAGAGGATCGCGATCGCGCGTGCCATCTTCTCGGAGTCTCCCATTCTGGTTCTCGATGAAGCAACGAGCGCTTTGGATGACGCGACTGAGAAGCAGCTCCTGGAAAACTTGCGCGCACTGACGGACAAAACGGTCATTATCGTAACGCACCGCGCCGCCGCGCTGGACATCTGCGACAGGAAAGTAGAGTTCTGAGCCGCTGCACTGGACATCTGCGACAGGAAAGTAGAGTTCTGATTCCGGTTCCGGTAATGCGGACTGCACCCAACCTTCAATTAAAAGTACACATTAAAAAGCCCCGTCACGTGAACGGGGCTTTGTTAGTGCCAATGTTTTCGAGAAATTACATCTGATCAGCAGGTACGAAAGGCAGTTCGATTACACCGTCATCAGAAGTCTCAGTAGGCTTCGTCGTAGGCTTTGTTGTAGGCTTTGTAGTAGGTGTAGCCTTAGGAGTATTTGTAGCCTTGTTGCCGCTGCCGGAGCCTGAACCGGAACCTGAACCGCTGCCTGAATCATCAGCAGTAGTTGTAGTGGTCGTGGTATCTGTATCAGGTGAAACGATAACTTCGCCTTCGTCAGTAGTGACCGTGGGCTCTGTCTCTGATTCCGTTGCTGTAGTTGTCGTAGCTGCAGTAGTTGTTGTAGTAGGGGTGGTGTCAGTCGGCACCATAGCCTGGTTGTTATTGCAGCCGCGGACGATCAGCGCTACTACGAGAACAAGAACGAGAACGCCGGCAAGAACTGAAAGTAAAATTGTAACTTGTTTTTTATCCATGAGTTGATAATACCCTTAAAGTCGATTTACTGCAAATCATTGCGGCATCAATTATGTGATGTTTTCGTTACGAAATAAAATGTAATAAAAATTTTCGAACAAGTAGTAGTAGAATACGGGAAATAACTTAATAAGGTGTTTCGGTTATGGAAGATTCTTACGATCACAGCAATGACAGCGAGCTGAGCAACACCACAATGCTCGAGTCTCTCTACGAAGAAGCCGAACTCGACAGAGTCGACTATGAGAACTTCTTAGAGGAGATCAGAGTCAGCTGATAAGGCTGAAGTGGCTGGTTAACTCCGGCGTTCGCGGTAACTTTGAAGCATAAGGGGCAAGTGCCCCTATTTTTATGGGTATTTTTAGGGGCGGGGACGTGATTTTGAGTCGGCGGGCGGCCGCGGGGGACGGGATTTTCGAAGGCTGGAAAAAGTGTACAGTTTTTTGTCTATGTGTTTTGGCTTTTCGCCTAGACAAAAAGCTGGAATTATAGAAATTCCATGTTTTTGTCTATGTGTTTTTTGGTTTTAGCTAGACAAAAAGTTGGACATGCAATTTTGGTTCCGTTTTTAGCTGTTCGCATCCAAAGCAAATAAAGAATTGTATATTACTGTATTTAACTTAGTGTGAAGACTCCTTATATCAAAAGGAACATCCGGAGTATCGTAAGTGCACAGAAGATCCAGCCCCGGAAGTAGACCCGCTCCTGAATAATTATTGTATGTAGTTGCGGTTTTGCGTGTGTAATCAACTGAGTATTTTATTCCAAAGTGTTCATGGAACTTACATTGATTCAATTCTTTTATCAGGATTACAAAATCAGTATAAATAGGGCGATTTAATCCTCTTAGCCATATCTCGGGTTCATATTTGAACGGTATGTTTTGTTCTGTATAGAACCTTGCAATATCAGCTTCAGCTGCTGACCTGTAATATGTTCCATTATAAAAACAAGTTTTGTGTTCGGGATAGAACGGGTTAGAATCGTGTTTAAGACTTTCAAAAAACTTGCTGTTCATGACAGCGGATTCACTATCGCTTAAGTATATCTTTCTAATCTTTTGTGCGGGCTTTAAATCTTCTGGTGGTACGCTTCTGTATGTCGAATACCATAGCCCTTCATATTTTGTGAGGTCACTAAGCAATTGTTCACGCATTTTAAAGCAGGCGAAAAGTTCTTGCCCGATTTTAGTTTCAAAAGAGTATATATGCGAGTTATTAACTAACACCGTTTTTTTAACCCCTCTAACTGATCTCTGTGTTACCACCACTTCCGGCAGCTCGGCAAGCCTTTGCTTGCAGTAGTTGATCTTAAGGGCGAGGTATTCTTTGGGAATGTAGGGTTCGAGAATCGTCATGGGCTGAGTCCTCCGGGCGGGGTGAGAGTATAAGGAAGCTGGTTCCCTGATTATAAGTGGAGGGCTTGTCGGTTTTACCATACAAATGCCGACAAAAACCGACAAAGGAATGTGAGCGCTTTTTCTTAATTAGTTATTACCTATATCAACTGCACAATCGCCTGAGGCGAAAATAATGCAAATACCGACTTACATATCGGCTCCGGAGTTCTCATAATTGAAGTGTAAGGAAAATTTTAGGTGGCCGGTCAGACTGCCGGGGATCGGAGGATTCTTATGCTTAAGGATTTTGTTAAGGCGGCTAAGCCTGAAGACGAAGAGTTTGCCAAGAGATTAGAGGATGAGAGGGCCAAGCTTTTCGCGGCTCAGATGAAGATAAAGGAAGCAGGACTCCCCGTAATGGTTATTTTCGAGGGGTGGGGCGCAGCTGGAAAAGGCAGCGTCTTAGGAAAGATCATTAAGAATATCGACCCGAGATTTTTCAGGGTCAAGACTTTCCCGAAGCCGACGAAGGAGGAGCTCAGGTATCCGTTCCTGTACCGCTACATGAAGGAGATTCCGGAGAAGGGCAAGTTCGCGTTCTACGATACTTTCTGGATGGAGGAGATCACGGACGCGAGGGTCGAGGATTATCTCGATGATGACGAGTATGAGGAGATGATCGATTCGATCAACAAGACGGAGAGGACGCTTGTCGACAACGGTTATCTTGTCATGAAGTTCTTCTTCCATATCAGCAAGAAGGAGCAGAAGGAGCGCCTCGAAAAGCTCCTGGACGACAAGGATACGAAGTGGCGTGTCGATAAGGGCGACCTGTACGAGAATAAGCACTACGACGACTGCATGGAGGTTTACGACCAGTACCTGAAGGATACCAACAATCCGACTGCGCCATGGTACATCATCGACAGTAAGGATAAGAAGTTCGCTGAGCTCCAGGTCTTGGAGTTCCTGAACCAGGGAATCGAGACGGCGCTGAAGAACCAGAATACGGCGGCGCCGATCCTGCAGAATGTTTTCCCGCTGAAAAAGACCCCGCTCCTTAAGGAGATCGAGCTTAAGGATAAGACGCTTACGGACGAGGAGTATGAAGAAAAGCTCGACAAGCTCCAGGATGAACTAAGAGACCTGCACAACAAGCTCTACAGGAAGAAGATCCCGGTCATCATATGCTACGAGGGATGGGACGCTGCAGGCAAGGGCGGCAACATCAAGCGCATCACGGGCGCTTTAGATCCGAGAGGATTCGAGGTGCTTCCGATCGCGAGCCCTGAGCCGCACGAAAAGAACAGGCACTTCCTGTGGCGTTTCTGGACGAGGCTCCCGAGGACCGGCCACATTGCGATCTTCGACCGCACATGGTACGGCAGGGTCATGGTCGAGCGTATCGAAGGATTCTGTTCTGAGAACGACTGGCAGCGCGCTTATAACGAGATCAACGAGTTCGAAAAAGAGCTCACCGATTGGGGCGCGGTCGTCATCAAGTTCTGGGTGCAGATCAACAAGAGAACGCAGCTTAAGCGCTTCAAGGAGCGCCAGGCAAATCCCGAGAAGCAGTGGAAGATCACTGATGAGGACTGGCGCAACCGCGAGAAGTGGGACAAGTACGAGACGGCGATAGATGAGATGATCAAGAAGACGTCGACCGAGTTCGCGCCGTGGTACATTCTGGAGTCCGTCGATAAGAAGTATGCGCGCATTAAGGCGCTCGAGATCGTTATCGACAGGATCAAGGAAGTGTGCGAGAAGGGCAGCAAGGACTGACCGGTCTCTCTGACTGAGACAAAGCGAAAATCATAACGGATGCCTGCGGGGACTTTTCAAGAGACCCTGCAGGCATTTTAAATGTTCAAAAAACGGGGGCAAAATGTGGGCAAAGTCAAACGAACCCCGCTAAATAGAGCGTTTTTTGTAGAATTTGACTACCACACAGTTGACAATACCATGCTAAAATAAATCTTGTAGTATATACCATAATTCGATTTTTACAAATAGTTTTTTCATATTTTTTAAAATATTTTTTAGAATTCTAAGAAAGGCAGGTTCGTATGGGCTTTAAGATTGGCGACAATATCGTTTATGCCGGCAGCGGCGTTTGTCAGATAGACGACATCAAAGACATCAGTTTTTTCAAAGAGAAACCTCAGAAATACTATGTTTTGAAGCCTCTCTTTGTAGCGAGATCCCAGTACGTATACGTGCCGCTCAATAATGAGGCCCAGGTAAGCAGGATCAGACCTGTCGCTTCGAAGAAGGAAGCTATCGCCCTGATAGACAAGCTTCCGATCGATAACTGCCGCTGGATCGAGGACCGCAACGAGCGTAAGGCTACATTTACGGATATTATCGTTAACGGCACCAGGGAAGATATCGTAGGCCTGATCTATCTCATCAACAGGCATGCCGAGAAGCTCTCCAAGGAGGGCAAGCATCTGAATGCGCAGGACGAGCGCGCCCTGGTTGATGCGAGGAACAGGATGAACAACGAGATCGCAGTCGCACTTAACATGGAACCTGACGGCGTCGCCTACATGATCCATGAGAAGACGGGACTGGAAGACTTTGCATAAAGAACGTGAAGACGGACAAACCTAGTAAATTGGTATTAGTTGTTGCAATATGCAAGAAGGTGTGATTTAATAACCGCAGTTTTGATTTAAGGAGATTCCTTATGAAGACTGCGGTTTTCTTTTATGCGTATAGCTATTACTACTACTTTAGGGAGACGAACTAAAGCGGCTTTTGCTAGCGCCAAAGAGAACCAAAGATATGATTTGATTTGAATAACGCTGCAGGGTACGCGAAAAGCCCCGCAGCGTTTTTTATTCAAGTTGAATCAGGTAACAAATAGGGATATCCAAACCCTTAGAAGGAGATAAAGAAAATGATTGCAGTACTTAAGAACACGGCAACAAGAGAACAGATCGCGAGCCTCATCTCATGGTTCGAGGACAAGGGCCTTAAGGTAAATGAGTCAAAGGGTGAGTATTGCACCGTCTTAGGCCTTATCGGCGATACATCTACAGTAGATATCGATATGCTCCAGGGCTTGGATATCATCGAAAAGGTAACCAGAGTATCTGAGACATTTAAGAAAGCTAACAGAAAGTTCCATCCTGAGGACACAGTAGTTGATGTCGCTGGCGTTAAGATCGGCGGCGGCAATTTCGCAGTTATCGCAGGTCCTTGCTCTGTCGAGAGCGAAGAGCAGATCATGAGCGCAGCCAGAGCCGTTAAGGCTGCCGGCGCTACGATCCTTCGCGGCGGCGCTTTTAAGCCCAGAACATCACCTTACGATTTCCAGGGACTTCACGAAGAGGGCATCAGACTTCTTCTCGAAGCTAAGAAAGAAACAGGTCTTCCGATCTGCTCCGAGATAATGAGCCCTGAGCAGATCCCGGTTTTCGAGGACGTCGATTTCCTTCAGGTCGGTGCCAGGAACATGCAGAACTTCGACCTTCTTAAGGCGCTCGGTAAGACAGGCAAGCCGATCCTCTTAAAGCGCGGTCTCTCCGCTACTATCAAGGAGCTCCTGATGAGCGCCGAGTACATCATGAGCGAGGGCAACCCGAACGTTATCCTCTGCGAGAGAGGCATCAGAACATATGAGACTTACACGAGAAATACTTTCGACGTAAGCGCAATCTCAGTATTGAAGCAGATCACACACCTGCCTGTCGTAGGTGACCCTTCGCATGCAACGGGCAAGGCAAATCTCATTAAGCCGATGTCCATGGCTGCGGTGGTTTCCGGTGCGGATGCTCTCGAGATCGAAGTTCACTGCAATCCGGAAAAGGCTCTCTCCGATGCGGCTCAGCAGCTCACGCCTGCGCAGTTCGGAGAAGTAATGGAAGCAATTGCAAAAGCAAGAAGCATTCTGTAATCACATGACGCTGATATTATGTCAGCGTCTGTTTTTTATCCGCCCGAAAAAATCTCGTGCGCGGAAAATATAAGCACACAAACGTGCGGCTTTTAGAAGTTCGGAAAAGGAAGTGTATTTAAAATGAAGATGACAGTCGGTGTAGTCGGATTAGGCCTTATAGGTGCCTCTTTCGCAAAGGCTTACAAGAGTGACGAGGAAGCTGTAGTTTACGGCTGGAACCGCACGAAGAGCATTACCCAGATGGCTCAGATGCAGGGAATCATTGATGAGGAACTGACGGATGAGAACCTGGGAAAGTGTGATCTTGTTATCCTCTCGCTCTATCCTGAAGCCAGCATCAACTGGATGGAAGAACATAAGGAGCATTTCAACAAGGACGGCATGATCATCGACGCATGCGGTACGAAGAGGCTTGTTTGCGAGAAGTGCTTTAAGATCGCTGAAGAGAACGGCCTTCTTTTTGTCGGCTGCCACCCGATGGCAGGAACGAAATTCTCCGGCATGACATATGCCAGATCGGACATGTTCTTCGGCGCACCGATGGTTGTCGTTCCGCCGAGATTCGACGACATGTTCCTGCTCGACAGAGTAAAGAAACTCCTGTCACCCTGCGGCTTTGGCAGTTATCACTTATCACATGCTGATGAGCACGATAAGATGATCGCCTTCACTTCGCAGATGGCGCACCTCGTTTCGAACGCATACATCAAGAGCCCTTCAGCAAGAAACCACAAGGGTTTCTCAGCAGGTTCATACAAGGACATGACGAGAGTCGCATGGCTCAATCCTACGATGTGGACGCAGCTCTTTCTGGAGAATAAGGACAACCTGATCTTCGAGATCGACCACCTTCAGGAAGAACTCGCAAAGTACAGAAAAGCACTAGTAGATGATGATTTCGACGGTCTTAGGGAATTACTCGACGAAGGCAGAAAGATAAAAGAAGAGGTCGACGGCATATGAGAACAGTCCGCGTAAACGCAGCTTCGAAAAGTTACGACGTCCTTATCGGAAAGGATGCGGCAGAGGTCCTTGGTGAAGAGGCAAAGAAAGTATGCTCCGGCGCTTTGAAGGCCCTGATCGTATCTGAGACAAATGTCGCTCCGCTCTATCTGGATACTGTTAAAGAGCAGCTCGAGAATGCAGGATTTGAAGTGATCAGTTATGTTTTCGGCGCTGGCGAACAGAATAAAGGTATCAATGAGATCTCCGGCATGTGGAACAAGATGGCTGAAGCAGGCTTTACGAGAACAGACTTCGTTGTTGGTCTTGGCGGCGGCGTAACGACTGATATGGCAGGCTTTGCGGCTGCAACTTTCCTTCGCGGCATCAAGGTCATCCAGCTCCCGACATCGCTCCTTGCGATGGTCGACGCATCAGTTGGCGGCAAGACCGGTATCGACATTCCGATGGGAAAGAACCAGGTCGGC
The DNA here is from genome assembly GCA_017537905.1 of Clostridiales bacterium. The sequence continues at coordinate 10,055 of JAFYJX010000046.1, forward strand.
GCATTCTGGCAGCCGTCACTTGTCTTAGAAGATATTTCTTTCTTGAAGACACTTCCCGATGAAGTATTTACCGAAGGCATGGGCGAAGTTACAAAGCATGCTTTCATCATGGATACCGGATTGCTTACAAAACTCGAAGAGGCAAACGGCGACATAAGATCCGATGAAGATCTTTTGGAAGAGATCGTCTTCATGAATGTCTCTGACAAAGCAAGCGTTGTAGGCGAAGATGAGACCGATAACGGCAGACGTCAGACGCTGAATTTCGGCCACACAGTAGGCCACGTAATTGAGCGCGACAGCGGCTTTACAAAGCCTCATGGAATATGCGTTGCAAAGGGTATGGGAATCGTAATTGATGCATGCGTCAGAGCAGGAACTCTTGCAGCTGAAGATGCGCAGAGGATGAAAAATCTCCTGACTCTTTATAAGCTTCCCATAACAGATGACATCACACCCGAAGCGATCGTGGAAGGCGCCATGAACGATAAAAAGAAACGCGGCGACACTTTATCGGTTATACTTGTAAATAAGATCGGTCAGGCCGAGATAAAGAAGATGACAGCAGAGGAGTTTCTTAAGTTTTTGTCCGTATGAAAATCTCTTGCAGAAATCTGAATCTGGATATAAAAGCGCCGCTTTCAAAGTCGGTCTTTCACAGGGAGCTCATCGTTAACTTCATACTCTGCGCGCGCGGCGCATATCTTAATGATTCCGAAGAAGATAACGATGATATAAGAGCTACCAAAGCATGTCTTCGCGCGCTCGAAAATACTGACTCCGAAGAGCTCATCCTTAACTGCAACGAGAGCGGTTCAACGCTCCGTTTCATGATCCCCGTAGCGCTTGCAGTCAAGTCTCATAATGTTAAGAAGCTTATCTTCAAAACACGCGGAAGGCTTATCGAGAGGCCCATAAAAGAGCTCGCTGACTGCCTTATGCCTTTCGGTGTTTCTATCACCAGGAATGTTGAAGCAAACGAGATCACTGTTACGGGAAATATAGAGCCCGGTCGATATGTTATCGACGGCAGTGTCTCATCGCAGTATATCTCAGGACTTCTGATGGCACTCTCGAGCTTTGATAAAGAGTCTGTCGTAGAAGTTACGGGCGGCATCGCATCAGTCCACTACATAGAACTTACGACAGCAGCACTTGCCAAATATGGCATTAATGTCGTTAAAGACGGCGACACTTACATAGTGCCCGCAAAATCAATAAACACAGTACCTGACGGCAACTTCGAAGTCGAGGGCGACTGGAGCAACGGAGCGTTTCTGCTCTGTTTGGGAAGCCTTATCCGCGGCGGTTCCATTAAGGTAACGGGACTTAATACAGAGTCTGTTCAGGGCGACAGAGAGATATTGCATTTCCTAAAACTTGCCGGTGTGACTTTCCTTAATGAAGGCGATACTTTTTTCGTGCAGGACAGCCACACAAATACCGTAAGAAAGATCCTCGAGATGGACTGCAGCGATATTCCGGACATTGTTCCTTATATGGCAGTCGTCGGTGCGTTCAGGGCAGAGAAGACTGTTCTTAACGGAATTAAACGATTGAGGATCAAAGAGTCCGACAGGGCGAAGGCGATCACTGAAATGTTATCTGCAATAGGCGGAAATGTAACGCTCGAAGAGGACACTATTACGATAGAATATATAGATAAGACAGCTGACGATATCGTGCTTACTTCGTCGGGCGATCACAGAATGGCGATGGCGGCAGTGCTTTGCGCGGCAGCCACCGGCAAGGATATTGAATTAGATAACATCGATTGTCTGGATAAATCTTTTCCTGAGTTCAGGAAGATAGTACAAAAGGAGTTGATCCTAAAATGAATTCGAGCAGTACATACCAGGGCGATGCCCTCGACATAATGATCTACGGCGAGTCTCACAGTGAGGCGATCGGCGTTTATATCAACGGTCTTCCCGAAGACGTTATTCCGGATACCGCGAAAACTGCTGCATTCATGGCAAGAAGAGCGCCCGGAAAGAATGCATGGTCAACGCCCAGAAAAGAAGCCGATGAGGTTATTTTTGAGCGCAACGGATCGATGCTCCACGGATACATCATCAATACGAATACCAAGCCAAAGGACTATGCTTCGATAATGAACTGCCCGAGGCCTTCGCACGCTGATTATGCGGCAAGGCTCATCTACGGCGACGAAGCTTCAAAGTCCGGCGGCGGTATCTTCTCGGGACGCATGACCGCGCCTCTCTGCATCGCAGGATCAATCGCTTTGCAGGAGCTTAACAAGAGGGGCGTTCAGATCAGTGCGCATCTCAAAAAAGTCGCAGGCGTCAAGGACGATTCCTATTTCGATCACGGCGTAAATGACGAGAGCTTCAGAAACAGACTCGCGATCGTTGAGAATAAGGAGTTCCCTGTTGTTGACGATGCCAAGGGCGAGCTCATGAAGGAGAAGATCGAGCAGGCGAGGATGGACGGCGACTCTGTAGGCGGCGTCATCGAATGCGTTATCTACGGATATCCGGAAGGTATCGGAGGTCCTATATTCGACGGTATCGAAGCCAAGCTCGCGCAGATCCTCTATGCGATTCCCGCAGTTAAGGGCGTTGAATTCGGAAACGGTTTTGAGGGTTCCGATCTTAAGGGTTCTGAGAATAACGATGCATTCACTTTTGACGAAGAAGGCGACCTTGTCTTAAAGACAAATCACAGCGGCGGAATACAGGGCGGAATAAGCCTCGGAGATGTTGCGCCCATCGTTTTCGACGTCGCGTTAAAGCCCACGCCGTCTATCTCCAAAGAGCAGGAGACAGTAGATCTGGCAGCACATAAGAATACGACAATAAGCATAGAAGGCAGACATGACCCGTGTGTCGCACCGCGTGCGGTACCGGTCGTCGAAGCTGCAGCAGCGATCGCACTTTACGACCTTTTACTTGTATCAATGTAACGGAGGAAAAAGCCAATGAGCGAGAGACCTGACTTAAACGAACTTCGTAAAAAGCTGGACGGGATCGATAACAGCATACTTGATCTCCTCGAAGAGAGAATGGCGACATGCCGCCAGATCGGAAACTTCAAGAGGGAAAACGGCTTGGACGTTTATATTCCTGCCAGGGAAGAGGAGAAGTTTAAGGCATTAGAAGAGATCGCAGGCTTCGAGAGCAGGCCTTATGTAAGAGATCTTTTCAAGACTCTTATGGACATCTCGAAAGAACACCAGAACAAGCCTGCATTCGGCGTCTTGGGCAGAACTCTCGCACATACATATTCACCCGAGATCCACAGTCTTTTCGATTCATCTTATTCATATTCCGTAATCGAGCGTGAGCCCGAAGAATTGGAGACACTCTTCAAGAGCGGCGTTTTCAAGGGCTTTAACGTTACGATCCCTTACAAGAAAAATGCATGCGCAATGTGCGATGAATTAGACGATGCTTCGAAAACAACAGGAAGCGTTAACACTGTACTTTTCGAAGACGGCAAGGTAAAGGGCTGGAACACAGACTATTTCGGATTCATCTACATGCTCACGAGAAAGGGCATTTCCGTTAAGGATAAGAAGGTCCTGGTGCTCGGCACGGGCGGCGCTGCATCCGCTGTATTCTATGCGCTTAAGACACTTGGCGCAGCGGAAACTTATGCGTGCGACTTAGAGACTGACATCAACTATTCCAATGTTTACGACAGGGCAGGCGATGCCCAGGTTATCGTCAACTGCACACCTGTCGGAATGTTCCCGAAGGTAAACAATTCACTTCTCGATCTTACGAAGTTCCCTGCGCTCGAAGCATGCGCAGACGTTGTCTACAACCCTTCGAGGACCAGGTTCCTGCAGGATGCTGAAGAGCTTGGACTTAAGACATGCGGCGGCCTTGCAATGCTCGTAGCGCTGGCATATAAGTCTTCGAGGATCTTTGCAGGCGACAAGGAAGGTGCTGAACTCCTCGGCAATCCCGACAGCGAGAACGGCGCGGCATATGTGCCTGCTGAAGCAGCAGAACTTATCGAGAAGGTAATTAAGATACTTGAAAACCGCATGCGCAACATCACCATCATCGGCATGCCGGGTTCAGGCAAGTCGCTCCTCGCAAGAAATATCGCAGCGGTAACAGGCCGCACATTGGTTGACCTCGACATCGCATTTGCCGAGAAGTTCGGAAGAACGCCTGCAGAGGTCATTTCCGAATCCGGTGAAGAGGAATTCCGCGAAATGGAATGCGAGATCGCAGCAGAGTTCCTGCCCCAGAGCGGACTCGTTGTATCCTGCGGCGGCGGTGTCGTAACACGCGACGTCAATAAGTTCTATGTCCGCTGCAACTCCAATGTTTTCTATCTCGAGCGCCCGCTTACGGCTCTTACCGATAAGAACAGACCGATATCCCAGCTCCACGGCGTTGAGAAGCTCTATGAACAGCGCAAGGACAAGTATGAGACATGGTGCGATTACAAGGTCTCTTACGACAGATTCGAAGAGAAGAACGATTTCTACGACAAAGCGATCGCAGACATTTTGGGAAAGCTGAAATAATATGAAGATACTTGTACTTAACGGACCTAACCTTAATATGCTCGGCATCAGAGAGCCCGATATCTACGGCTCTTCGACCTACGATGACCTGGTAAGTAAGATCACTTCCTACTGCGGTGAAAAAGGCATTGAAGTCAAGTGCCTTCAGAGCAATCACGAGGGAGATCTGGTCGATTATATCCAGCAGGCTTATTTCGACAAGACAGACGGAATCGTAATAAATCCGGGTGCTTACACGCACACGTCCGTTGCGCTTCTGGATGCGCTTAAGGCAGTCAATATTCCTGCGGTTGAGGTGCACATTTCCAAAGTGAATGAACGCGAAGAATTCAGGCAGGTATCCTACGTCTCATACTATTGCTCGAAAACCATTACAGGCAAAGGCTTTGACGGTTATATCGAAGCGATAGATTTTCTTAACGGCGCGAAATAAAACAGATTGAAAAATAATCTTAAGGTGTGGCTCAAAGCTGCACCTTTTTTATATAGCAAGCGACTTCCCGATGTAGTATTATCTAATTTATGAAGCAAATAATATTGGGAGGATAATTGTATGGCTAAGTTTTGTCCGAACTGCGGATCTCAGGTCAGAGAGACAGCAGCTTTCTGCGCTAATTGCGGAAACAAGCTGGATCCCGCACCTGCAGCAGCACCTGCTCCTGCAGAACCCGCTCCCGCAGCTCCTGTTGTTGAGGCCGCACCCGCAGCACCTGCTCCGGTTGCTGAGCCTGTTGTAGAACCCGCTCCCGTTGCTGAACCGGCACCGGCAGCACCCGTAGTTGAAGCAGCTCCCGCTCCTGTAGCAGAGCCCGCTGCACCTGTTGCTCCTGTAGTTGCAGCAGCTCCTGCACCCGCACCCGCGCCTGCTCCCGCAGCTCCTGCAGAGGCAGCACCTGCTCCCGCAATGGCACCTGCACCCGAGCCGATTCCTTTCGAGGCACCTTCAGGACCCGTTCCTACAGTTGTTCCTTCAATAGAAGTGCCCGGAGAGCCCAAGAAAAAGGGTAAGGGTGGTCTTATCGCACTCTTCGTTGCAGTCGGAGTTGTAGCTCTGGCACTCATCGGTGTCGGCATTTACTTCGTTATCAACGGCGGTATCGGCGGAAACATCCTCGAACGTATTGAGAGAAAGGATGAGGTTGAGACCGGCAAGAAGTATGCCATCTACGATGAGGACTTCAACGATTACATCATTGAAGCAAGATGGTGGGATTATAAGGACTACATGGATAAGCCCGGCAGCTACAGCACGGATACTGAGACAATGGCATTCTCCATCCAGGTCAATGACGATGCCGATGAAGAGATCTACTACGCTTACTACTTCAGTAAGGATAAGGAGTTCGATAAGGATGATCTCGCTAAGCCTGTATACTCTGACAACATCAAGCCTGTTGAGTATCAGAACGGCAAGATCTTCTACAACGTAGACAACTCCAAGAAGATCCAGAAGGGTTATTACGTTGTAATCGTAGCTTCCGACGAGAGCCTTAGAAAGCCTTACGTTGTAGCTTACGCAGAGGTTAAGTAAGTTAAGATCCTGACTTAAACTTCCAGAGAGGTTGTCTTTGCGGACAACCTCTTTTTTTATTCATGTGCTATAATCTATCGGCAAGCATAATGGTAAATTATCTTATTAAGGAGCCACGAAAATGAAAACTATGGGATTTAGGAAGTCTGTTGTTGCAGTAATGCTTGTTGCTGCATTTGTTCTGGCCGGTACCGCATGCAATAAAAAGATCACATCAAGCGACCCTGTCGTAAGCTCGGGAAACACAGTAGATCCGATGTCTTATGCTGCTATTGACGCTAAGATGCGTGATTACAATTTCAGCCTTAACGAATACATGAGAGAGCACTCTGCTGAAGCTTACCAGAAGGTAACGAAAGGCACTACGCTCGGCGGCATTCCCGCTAACTGCACATACACATTATCACCTGATAAGAAGTATGAGGTTCTCCAGATGGATAAGGAGATCGACAACGGCCACCAGGTCGACGAATACTTCAACATGGGTGACTCGATGTATGTTACCCGTACGACTATCTACAACGACGGTAATTTCGACCCTGTTTATAAGTACTATGTCACGGGCGGCGCGCTCTATAAGATCGACATCGAGACACAGACTGTAACAAAGCTTGCCATCTTAACTGATTCTGCAATCGAAGAGATGCAGGCAAATATAGATATCTATCTATCTTTTGAAGAGATAAGAACACTTTATGCGTGATGAGTCTGTAAAGACAACTGATAACGGATATACATTGGGGGAGGGCGTCAGAGACGGTCTCCCCATTGGTTTAGGTTACCTGTCGGTATCTTTCACCTTCGGTATCCTCGCTGTTTCCAAGGGCCTTTCCTGGATACAGGCAGGATTGATCTCGCTTTTTAACGTCACATCCGCAGGGCAGGTAGCAGGTCTCGGAATAATGACTACTGCAGGCGGCATCCTCGCGATGATAATTTCGCAGATAGTAATCAATCTGCGTTATTCGCTGATGGGAATCGCGTTGTCGCAGAAGGCCGATAAGTCAGTGACTCCGCCCCTCCGCATGATACTTGCTTTCGCCATAACGGACGAGATCTTCGGCGTCGCAGTAAGCAAGAAAAAGGAATTCGGTGCCAGATACTTCTTCGGACTTACGATCCTGCCGATTATCGGCTGGGTGGCAGGCACGGTAATAGGAGCGATCTTAGGCCAGGTATTCCCGCCGTTTCTGACAAATGCCCTCGCCATCGGCATCTATGGCATGTTCGTATCGATCGTAATGCCCAAGGCAAAGCACGACAAAGTCATACTCGCAGGCTCGATCCTCGCGTGCATCATATCCTGCATATTCTTCTATGTCCCGGCGCTCTCACAGAACGTATCCCAGGGCTTTGCGATAATCATCGCAGCTGTTGTGGCAGCTCTGGCAGGCGTTCTCGCGCGCACAAAGCTCGAAGGCAGGGCGGGAACGATAACAGCGGTTATCCTGGGCGCAGCGCTCATCGCGATCCTCGCCGTGCTCGCACCTTCATATATCAAGCCCGAGTCCTCTGAGGTGGCTTTCAATGGCGCAAACGGCTCTCTGGACAGCAAGATCTTCGTGCCGCTTCTCATTGTAATGGCGGTCACGACATATCTCGTGCGCATGATCCCGTTCACATTATTCCGTAAAAAACTCGAAAAGCCTTCGATCAAGGCATTTTTCGATTACATTCCCTATACGGTCCTGTCTGCAATGACATTCCCTGCGATACTTTATGCCACAGGTTCTTTCATCTCGGCAGCAATAGGCTTTGTGGTCGCCCTGATACTGGGATTTTTTGAGAAATCGCTCATAGTCGTTGCAGTTGGCGCGTGCCTCGCGTCACTTGTCGCCGGTGTCATCATGATGTACATCTGAAATCAATAAAGGCTGCCTCAGATGAGACAGCCTTTTTACTGTGGAGCCCCTATCCGGACTTGAACCGGAGACCTCATCCTTACCATGGATGCGCTCTACCTGCTGAGCTATGGGGGCAAGTCAAAGCCTATGAAGTATAACACAGTAACAGGGCGTTGACAA
>JAFYJX010000008.1 GCA_017537905.1 Clostridiales bacterium
AACCCCAACGTTGTAGTTCTTGATGCCGACCTCGCAGGCGCAACAAAGACTTCCACATTTAAGAAGGCATTCCCGGATCGTCATATCGACTGCGGAATTGCAGAAGCAAACATGACAGGTATCGCAGCTGGTCTTTCCACATGCGGCAAGATCCCGTTCGTTTCATCTTTCGCTATGTTTGCAGCAGGCAGAAACTTCGAGCAGGTCAGAAACTCAATCGGTTATCCGCACCTCAACGTTAAGATCGGCGCTACACACGCAGGTATCACGGTAGGTGAGGACGGCGCTTCACACCAGTGCTTAGAGGATATCGCTCTTATGAGAACTATCCCCGGCATGACAGTAATCGTTCCTTCTGATGATGTTGAAGCAAAGGCTGCAGTTATGGCAGCTGCTGAGACAGAGGGACCTTTCTACATGAGATTCGGAAGAGCTGCAGTACCGGTAATCAATGACAATCCTGACTACAAGTTCGAAGTAGGCAAGGCTGTTGTTCTTAAGGACGGCACAGACATGGTAATCTTCGCTTGCGGCGTCTGCGTAGCAGAGGCACTCGGTGCAGCTGAAAAACTCGCAGCTGACGGCATCAGTGCAGCAGTTGTTAATATCCATACAATCAAGCCCATCGACAAGGATACGATCCTCGAGTTCGCCAAGAAGACAAACAGAGTATTCACAGTTGAAGAGCACTCCGTTATCGGCGGCTTGGGCAGCGCAGTATGTGATGTCCTCGCTGAGGAATATCCTGTAAAGGTTACTAAGATCGGTGTCTATGACAGATTCGGTAAGTCAGGTCCTGCAGGCGCCCTCATGAAGGAATTCCAGCTCGACGCTGAAGGAATCTACAACCAGATCAAGTCCAAGATCTGAGGAGTAATCCTTTAAACAAATACGAATTTCGCAGCCCCCGTATGGGGGCTGTTTTAATGTTCAGCTTCATAAGCAAAATTCATCCTAAAGCACCTGTTTTACGGCCATTTCGATGAAAAACTCATCTGAGTGGCCGCAAATCGGGATGTTTAGGATGAATTGTCTAAAATGAAAAACCGGTTTTCAGTAGGAATGAAAAGAGGCTGCTTGTATCTCAAGCAACCTCTGATATTTCTTTATTACCAGCGAAAACATTATCTTCTGCTGTCGTCGCCTTCCTTATCCTTGAAGGAGATCTCTGCACCGAGCTTTTCGAAGATCCTCTTAAGGAAGAGGGAGTAGAACAAAGCAAGAAGCGATATGCCCAGGAAGATCATAAGGCTCGCGGTAAGCGACGGGAACTGCCAGAACGCATAAGCGAGACCTGCTGTGAATATAACGTACATGATCGTTACCGGCAGGTTGGTGATAGATAAGAGGAGGGCATTTTTAAGGATCTGTCCGAAAGATTCCTCAAACCAAGCAAGGAGCGGGAACGAATAGAGCGTGTGCGCCAGTATCAGAAGCAGGAAGAAGTAGGGAATATACTGTACCCAGGAAAGGTCAGGTGACATCATAGTATTTACCATGACAACCTCGAAAATAAAGAATGCAGATACTATTGCATAAAGCAGTTCGAGGAGTGTTGCCTTAAGGAAGTTATCCTTGAAAGCTTTGAAATAATCCCTAAATATCGCTGGGTTGTCACCTGCGAGTATTGCGATCGTTATTCTGTATAAAGCTGTCAGTGAAGCACCGATAGTAAAGACCGGAATAGAAGTTAATATAAATAATAAATTAACTATAATCAAATTACAGAGTCCCGTAAGGAATCTTGTAGCTGTGCTCTTAGGATTAAAAAACGAAGGATGCGATGCCGGAGCCTTCTTGCTGTCTGCCATAGGAATTTCCCCTTAATCTCTATATAATAAACATACAAATACTACCACATAACCACAGTTATTGCGCACTAAAGAAGCGATTTGCACAAGTGGAGCCCAGATGGCTTGTAAAAAACGCGATATAATGCACATCGTTTTATGCAATTTATCTTAATCGAGAGCAAAAATTGTACAATTTACTCAATAAACGCAAGAAATGTATAATTGTGGTTAAATTGTAGCAAGAAATGTGGAGAAACATATTCCGTTTTTGACTAATATTTACAATGTAGAAGGGCCAAGAGGCCCCGAACAATTTCATTAAGGAGGAAACTTTATGAAAAAGGTTATTGCCAGTGTGCTTTCTTTAGCAATGGTTGCTGCACTTGCAACTGGTTGTCAAGAGGGCGACAACAAGCCTAGTGGTGTTACACCTACAGATCCTACAGGTGAAGTAGATCCCGGTGCTGATCCTACAACAGAGGCTACAACAACAGAAAAGCGTACCATGACTTTCGGTACAGGTGATCAGAAGATCAATCTCTGGTCATTCACAGACGAAATCCCGAAGATGGTAGGCCAGTATGTTAAGCAGAATCCTAAGTACGGTGAGACATACACAATTGAGTGTACAATCATCGCTACAGACGGTGGTGCTTATCAGACAGCTCTCGACAACGCTCTCGTAGCAGGCGGCGACATGGCTCCTGATATGTATGCAGCTGAGGCAGCTTTCATCCTCAAGTATTCACAGGGTGATATGGCTAAGTTCGCAGCTTCTTACAAGGATCTCGGCATCGACACAGACGCTAAGATCAAGGAAGCTCAGATTGCTGACTACACAATCCAGGTTGGTTCACGTGATGGTGAGCTCGTAGCTCTTGGTTATCAGGCTACAGGTTGTGCTATGATCTACAACGCTGAAGTTGCTAAGGATACATTCGGCACAGACGACCCTAAGAAGATCGAAGAGATCGTAGGCGCTGGTTCCGGCAAGTGGGACAAGTTCTTCGAAGCAGCAGCTAAGCTCAAGGAAAAGGGCTATGCAGCAGTTTCTGGTGCTGGTGACATTTGGAACGCATGCGAGAAGTCTGCAGATACACCTTGGTTCAACAAGGAAACAAAGGAGCTCACAATTGACCCTAAGAGAGAGCAGTACCTCGATATCGCTAAGACACTCAAGGACAACGGTTGGTCTAACGACACAGCTGCTTGGGGTGAAGCTTGGTATGCTGACATGAAGGGTGAAGGCGCTCAGAAGGTATTCGCATTCTTCGGACCTGCTTGGCTCATCAACTACGTTATGATCGGTAACTCCGGCGGAAACAAGGCTGGCGAAGGTACATTCGGTCAGTGGAGAGTTTGCGCTCCTCCGGTAGGCTTCTTCTGGGGCGGCACATGGGTTCTTGGTAACAAGGACACAAAGCAGAAGGAAGGCGTAGCTGAGCTCATCACTTGGATTACACTCGATTCTTCTGACACAGGTCTCCAGTATCTCTGGGCTAACGGTTCAGTAGACTGGGACAACGATCCTGAAACTGCAACAGCTAAGGATACAGTTGCTTCTGCTACAGTTATGGCTAAGTCTAACGGTGAACTCGACTTCTGCGGTGGCCAGAACATCTTCCCTGCTTTCATCGAAGGCAACAAGTATGCTTCTGCTAAGGCTATGACACAGTATGACGAGACAATCAACGGTTACTTCACAGACGCAGCTAACCAGTATGCTCTCGGCAACACAGATAGAGACGGCGCTCTCGACGCTTTCAAGACAGCTGTAAGCGAGAACCTCTCCTTCTAATAGGATCTAATTTTTAGATGCTGTGACGGCAGGGTAGATCAGGCATTTACCCTGCCGTTTTTTAAAACTAGAGGAGGCTGTAATGAGAAACAAAAAACTTGTCAATTATGCGAAGTACGGATATATATTCTCTATTCCGTTCATTCTTACCTTTTTGGTATTTACACTTTATCCGGTAGTTTATACATTCGTTATCGGATTTACTAACTTGAAGGGCGCCGGCAATACAGATTGGAAGTGGCTGCCCGCAGTTAATGAGAATTTATTTAAAAATTTCATAGAAGTTCTTAAGTCAAAGACATTCCATAAGGCTTTCAGAAATACATGGATCATTTGGATCATGAACTTCATTCCCCAGATCGGATTTGCTCTCCTGTTCACCGCTTGGTTTACAGACAGAAGATCCAAGGTTAAGGGTACAGGCTTATTCAAGATTCTCTTCTATATGCCTAACATTATCACAGCTGCTACAATGGCTATCTTGTTCGCTAAGCTCTTCGGTTATCCTATCGGTGCCGTAAACCAGCTCTTCAACGGAACAACAGCTGAAACAGCTTACAACTTCTTGGCTTATGAATGGCCTATTAAGTTTATCGTTGCATTCGTTCAGTTCTTCCAGTGGTATGGTCATACAATGGTTAACCTTATCGCAGGTGTTATCGGTATCAGCCCCGAGATTTTCGAAGCTGCTGAAATCGATGGTGCGAACAGAGTGCAGACTTTCTTCAGGATTACGATTCCTTGTATCCGTCAGATCATGTTGTTCGTTCTCGTAACATCACTCATCGGCGGTCTCAACATGTTCGATATTCCGCAGTTGTTAGTCGGACCTAAGACAGCTAACGGTGCTGCTCTTACAACAAACATGTACATCAGAAACCAGGCATTTGACGGAAGCTACCTCTATAACAGAGCTGCAGCTGCATCAGTCATTTTGTTCCTCGTTATTGTTGCACTCTCTGCTATCCTCTTCTACATCCTCAGAGATAAGGACGAGGCTAAGCTCAAGAAGCTTAAGAAGGCAGAACTTAGAGCTGCAAAGAAAGGTTTTTGAGGTGATCGGTAATGGCTAACGAAACAAAATTATCTTCAATGAAGAGAAATGAAACAGTACTTAAAGTATTTATTTACATTGTTTCTATCTTCTTCTCGATCATGACGTTGTTCCCCTTCGTTATGTTGATCGCAAACTCTTATAAGAGCACATTTGAAGTTCAGGCAAGCACACTTTCGCTTTACTCTGAACATCCTTTTAAGAATCTTCAGAACAACTGGAAGATCATCACCAGTAAGGATGCTTTCCACCCCGGTGTTGGTTTCAGAAACTCTTTCATAGTTGCTACTTGCAGTACGATTCTTAATGTATATTTCTCTTGCCTCACAGCATATGCAATTACAGCATATGAGTGGAAGCTCAGAGATTCCTTTAATGCAATGATCATGGCAGTCATGATGATTCCGGGCACAGTTACAATGATCGGTTTCTATCAGATGGCATACAAGATCGGTATGATCAACAAGCTTTCTGTTCTCATCATCCCTTCTATTGCCGCTCCTATGGTTGTATTCTTCATGCGTCAGTACCTGCAGGCTTCACTCTCAATGGAGATCGTACAGTCTGCCAGAATCGACGGTGCAGGAGAGTTCAGAATCTTTAACCAGATCGTTATTCCTCTCATGAAGCCCGCTATCGCTACACAGGCTATCTTCGCTTATGTAGGAAGCTGGAATAACCTCTTCACACCTATGATCCTTCTTACTGATAAGAATAAGAAGACTCTCCCTGTCATGGTAGCTTTGCTTAACGGTGATATTTATAAGAAAGAGTACGGTGCTATCTACTTAGGACTCCTTGCTACAGTTCTTCCGCTTATCATCGTTTACGCTTTCCTCTCTAAGTACATCGTAGAGGGTGTTGCTTTGGGTGGTGTCAAGTCGTAAGACTTATTACTCAATAGCAATTAGGTTCAGTCTCGGCTGAAAAAATTAAAACTTACGCTGCGTCTTTGATCATTGCCTCCTCAAAGACGCAGCTTTTTTATTGGATAAAATCAGCATAAGAAAGGCCGGTTCCTTTATTGGAACCGGCCTTGATTGATAATCAACTTATTTCTTTTTAGTTCTTCTGATCCTGTTTCTGAACTGGGAAGGAGAGCACCCGTACTGCTTTTTGAAGCAGCGCGAAAGTGATGTCAGGTTATTGAAGCCGCAGCTCATAGCGATATCACTGATCTGGAGATCAGTGTCCGTAAGCTGCCTTTCGACTTCTTTGAGCTTTAATGTCGTCTGATAGTCGTTGAAGGTCATGCCGGTATATTCCTTGAAGAGCCTTGCGAAATGGAACTTGGAATAACCGACGTGATTAGCTGCCTCGTCCATTGAGACGTTCTCGGAACTGTGCATCGCGAGCCATTCGGCAAGTGACTTGAACTTGATGTAGACTTCGCGCTGCTTGTCGTTCTGGATAACTACAAGACTGTCGGAATAGTCTTTCTTCATGAGCATTCCGAAAACATCCATAAGCTTACTGAAGATCGAGATCTCCTTTACTGTTGTCGAGTAGAAGAAGTACAGATCGTTGATCTCCATGAACCTCTCGAAAATAAGGCTGTATACTTCCGGATGTGTTTCGGGAGTAATGAGCAGTGGTTCTTTTATAAGCTTCTTGAATTCTTCGTAGTCGAAAAAGCACTTTAAGAAATCGACATTAAACAGATAGATAAATCTGATGCCGGACTTTGTTCCTGCAATCTTATGCAGCATGTCCGGAGGTACCATAAGGATCTCTTTTTCCTTAAGGATAATCGTTCTGTCATCGAAAATGTAAGTATAAGACTTTTCGATAGGGATGGTGATCTCAAGACAACTGTGCTTGTGAACAGGGTAGTCCTCAGAGCGGTTGTTGTACCAGATACGCATATTTGCGCCCGGAATAAAATCAACTTCTTCTACGTCATTGCTGACAATACGGCCTGCAAAACTGCCGATAGGCTGCTGGTATTTGCCAGGTACAGAGTTGTCGTTAAATTGCATGTAATTCCCCATCCTTGAAGCGTCAATGCTACAATTCTATATACTGATTTAGCCATTTTCAACCCTATTTGGTCATTAAAATAGCAAAATATGTAAAATATCGATCGGAATCTGATACATATTGATTTTCCGATACTGTAAAATAGAAACATCAATAATTTCAGACGGGAGAATACTGCTATGAACAGAGAAAAAGCTAAGCAAAGAGCCGAAGAATTAGTTAGTAAAATGACGATTGAAGAGGCATGTTCGCAGCTCCGCTACGATTCTCCCGCGATCGACAGACTCGGCATTCCTGAGTACAACTGGTGGAACGAGACACTTCACGGTGTAGCAAGAGCAGGAACTGCTACAAGCTTTCCCCAGGCGATCGGTCTTGGTGCTACTTTCGACAGCGAGCTCTTAGGCGAAGTCGGCACGGTGTGCGGCAACGAGGGACGCGCGAAATATAACGAATACAAGGCTAACGGCGACCGCGATATCTATAAGGGACTTACTTTCTGGTCACCTAACGTTAACCTCTTCAGAGACCCCAGGTGGGGCAGAGGCCAGGAGACATACGGAGAAGATCCGGTGCTTATTTCCAGACTCGCTGTTCCTTTCATTGAAGGACTTCAGGGCGACGGCGAATACATGAAGACAGCTGCCTGCGCAAAGCACTTCGTGGTTCATTCCGGACCGGAGGCAGTAAGACACCAGTTCAACGCCACATGCTCTGATAAGGATCTCTATGAGACATATATGCCCGCTTTCGAAGCTTGCGTTGAAGAAGCAAAGGTAGAGTCCGTGATGGGCGCATATAACAGGACGAACGGCGAACCCTGCTGCGGACACTCTTATCTGCAGGATGTCATCCGTGACAAGTGGGGATTTGAAGGACATATCGTTTCGGACTGCTGGGCTATAAGAGACTTCCACGAGCATCACAAAGTAACAAAGAATAACGAAGAGAGCGCGGCTCTGGCGCTTAAGAAGGGCTGCGATCTGAACTGCGGCTGCACATATATTCACCTGATGAGCGCTTATAACAAGGGCCTCGTATCTGAGGAAGATATCAGGAAGGCCGCTGTAAGACTCTTTACCACGAGATTCATCCTTGGCATGTTTGATGAGACTGAGTTCGACGGCCTTACATATCTTGATGTCGAGACAAAAGAGAATATCGCAGTTGCAAAGAGAGCATCAGATGAGAGTATCGTTCTCCTTAAAAATGACGGCATCCTTCCTATCGATAAGAACAAGACGAAGGTCATCTCCGTAATCGGCCCTAACGCTGATTCCAGAGCCTGCCTCGTCGGCAACTACTATGGAACATCATCCGAGTACATAACGGCCTTAGAGGGCATCAGGAACGCCGCAGGAGACGATATGAGGATCCTCTATTCCGACGGATGCGACATAAGCCTCACAAAGCCTGACGTTCTCTCACGCGATTATCACAGGATCGCTGAGGCAAAGGCTGTCATGAGCAGATCCGACCTCGTCATCCTCGTTATCGGTCTTAATGAGAATCTCGAAGGCGAAGAAGGCGATGAGGGCAACATGTATAAGTCAGGCGACAAGCCGGATCTCTTGTTCCCCAAGACACAGCGTAAACTCATCGATACGGTCATCGCATCAGGCAAGCCTTTTATCACGGTAGTTATCGCCGGTTCTGCTATGGATCTCAGCGCACTTAACGAAAAGTCCTCCGCGATCCTTCAGGCATGGTATCCGGGCGCGAGGGGCGGCCAGTCGATAGGCGACATCCTTTTCGGCAAGGTAAATCCTTCAGGCAAGCTCCCTGTTACTTTCTATAAGGATACAAACGATCTTCCTGATTTCGAGGATTACTCGATGAAGGGAAGAACATACCGTTATCTGGAGACAGAGCCTCTTTATCCGTTCGGCTTCGGTCTTACATACGGAAATATGGACATCACATCCGTCGAGCACACGGGCGATAAGAGCAGCGGCATAAAGGTCAAGGTATCTGTCGCAAATACAGGCGATGTTAAGACATCTGAAGTCGTTCAGGTTTACATGAAGGCTGAAGATCCCAACGAGGTCAAGAATACAAGGCTTGCAGGCTTTGGCAGGATCACTCTAGGAGCAGGCGAAAAGGGCTCAGTCGAGATCTCTATCCCGTCTGACAGATTCAAACTTATAAACGAAAAAGGCGAGAAGGTCGATCCTCAGGGTCCCGTTAATGTCTTCGTAGGCTTCGGACAGCCTGACAGCCTTACGGAAAGACTGACCGGCAAGAAGGCATCAGTCTTTACAGTCTGAGCCTGAAACTCAATAAACAGTAGGCATGCGGGTTTTGTAACATTGTTACAAAACCCGTTTTCATGTTATGTAAAATTCAGCCTGTTAATTTTATCGAAGAATTTTTGACACTTTTTCGCCACAATTGCTGAAAATCTTATATAATTAATTATTATGCGTATTGGTCTGCATGAGGAGGACAATTATTTTGGATTTTTCATACCCGTTATTTCAGATACCTTTTGTGGGCTATTACCTGATCTTTCTGGCGTTTTTGTTCGGCGCGGTCTTCGCGAGCTTTATTACATGCACGGCATGGCGTGTTGTCCGTCACGAGGACTGGATGCTCGGCCACAGCCACTGTGATACATGCGGACACGAGTTATCGACGGCAGATCTCTTTCCGATCATTTCATATATAGCGCTTAAGGGTAAGTGCAGATACTGCGGTTCCAAGGTTCCGCCGAGAGATCTTATTTTCGAGATCATATTGGGAGTGCTGTTCGCCGGAACACTCGCGCTTCACGGCGTTGTTGACGCGGCTGTCATCGCTGCTCTGGCACTGGAGATGCTCCTTCTCGGATTGTCTCTGGCAGACTGGGATTCAGGCGTCATTCCCGACGGGTTCCTCGCAGCTATCCTCGTTGTCTGGATCATCACGATCGGCTTCAGACAGGACATCCAGAGATTTGCGATAGAAGGCCTTATCGCTTCTGCCGCTCTGGGACTGCTCATGGCTATTGCTACAGCTGTCATAGGCAGGATAATGAAAACCAAGGTAAGCTATGGCCCTGCAAAGCTTGCTATGTGCCTCATGCTTTTCCTGGGCTTCAAGGGCTCTGTGATCGCGGTAGGAACAGCGATCGTTTTAGGTGTAATTTTCGTGCTCGTATGCAGAGCAAAGAAGAGGAAGATCTCATTGGCGCCGGCTATTTCGATCGGCTTTGTCGTTGCATTTTTGGTTAAAGACATTTTGGCATTGATTGCCGCATAATTTTTGGGAGGGATTACAATGGGTACTTATTTGGTAACAGGCGGATCAGGATTCTTCGGCCAGATCATGTCACGTTATATGGTCGGTAAGGGCCACACGATCGTTAATATCGATCTGTGTGACAGTGAATTCAAGGATGAGAATTTCATCAGCTTCAAGGGCGATATCCGTGATAAGGAGCTTCTCGAAAAGATCTTCTCCTCCTATAAGTTTGATGCCGTTTTCCATTTCGCGGCAATGCTCGCACATGAGCGCAAGATGATGAAAGAACTCTGGACATCCAATGTCGATGGCACTCAGAATATTCTCGACAAGGCTGTCGAGCACGGCGTTGATAAGATCATATTCACATCGAGCAACTGTCTGTGGGGAAAGAATTTCGATTACCTCGTAACAGAGGAGGAAGAACCCGAGCCGGTTGAGATCTACGGCAGATCCAAGCTCGAAGGCGAGAAGATCTTATTGTCTGCACAAGATAAGATCAAGGCAATAATCTTCAGATGCCCGACCATCATGGATGAAGGCCGTTTGGGACTTCTCGCGATCCTTTATGAGTTCGTTGACGACAACAAGAAATTATGGCTTGTAGGAAACGGCGAGAACCGTTACCAGTTCATCTATGCAAAGGACCTCGCGCGCGCCTGTGAGCTCGCTTTGAACCACAACAAGAGCGATGTCTTCAATATCGGATCTGATGACGTTAAGAGCTTTAACTACACATACCAGTATGTAGTCGACCACTCGACATCGAAGTCCAAGCTCGCACACTTCCCGCCGAGATTTGCCAAGTTCATGATGAAGCTCTGCTATCATCTGGGAATCTCTCCTCTGGGCGTATACCAGTACAACATGATTTCTTCCACCTTTATTTTCGATACGAGCAAGGTAAAGAGAGAGCTGGGCTGGGAGCCTACGATGAAGAACGAGGATATGCTCTTGAGATCTTATGAGTTCTATCACAAGAACCGTGAAGAGATCCATAACAGAAAAGACGTTTCCGCACATAACAGGGAAGCTGACATGGGCCTTGCCATAAGGGTTTTGAAGTTCTTCTCATAACTTCACATGACGGGTAAAAAACTAAGCAAACTGTGGATATTATACGGCGTAGTATTTATCGCCTACGTTTGCATCGGAATATTCGCAGGGATTCATCATGAGCCGTGGGCAGACGAAGCTCAGAGCTGGCTTATCGCGCGTGACAACCACACGCTTAGTGACCTCCTTTACGCGGTCAAATATGAGGGAACTCTGCCTGTCTGGCATTTTATCCTCAAAGCTTTCCAGCTCATGGGGCTTGACTACGATCATGTTTTTATCATTCCGCTTTTGCTGACTGCAGCAGGTGTTATCATCCTTTTCTTCACGGATGCTCCCGCAGTTGCGAAAGCATTGCTGCCATTCTCTTTTTACGTCATTTATCAGAATTCGGTTTCGGCGAGGTCATACGCGATGGTATTCCCCGCGATGATGCTTATCGTCCTCTTCTACAAGAACAGGTATAAAGCACCCGTAAGATACCACCTGTCATTGTTCTTCCTGGGCATGACCAGTTCATACGGCGTTATAATCGCATGCTCATTTATGCTGTGGGATTTCATAACGATGCTTCGCGGCAAGTCCAAAGAAGCCGAAAGCAAAAAGTTCAAATATACTTTTTATGCTACCGGTCTGCTCTTAGCTCTGGTCTGCATTCTTTCGCTGCCGCCGGATGACTGTTCTTTCGGCCTGAGCAGGATATCTTTCGCTGATTCCGCGACAAATGCTTTGCTGTTCGGTGTTCCCGATAAAATGATACAGTACGCGGTACTTCTCGCTGTCTTATTGTTGCTGCTCTATTATTTCAGACACTGCCTGGTCCAGGCCCTGGTCATGTCAGCACCGCTCGTCCTTTACATGATCTTTGTGTACCAGAGACTGTGGCACATGACATATCTGTATTTCCTTATAGTCGCGCTTCTTATTATTTTCCGCGACGAATTTAAGAAAACAGGCAGCCACAAAGAGGAGTTCGGAAACCTCCTTGCCAATGCGCTCGTGATCTTCCTTATTTCCGTCCAGTGCTTTACAGGATTTTATTCGGTCTATTACGATTACCGTTATGCCTATTCGCCTTCAAAGGAAATAGCG
The DNA here is from genome assembly GCA_017537905.1 of Clostridiales bacterium. The sequence goes on from JAFYJX010000008.1 coordinate 11,996, forward strand.
GAAGTGCTTAAGCCCTACCATGAGTCCGGCGCAAACATTGCCGGCTTGGGCTTTTATTCGATATCCATCTCGCCTTATTTCGACGAGAGCATTTACGTCAATGATTATGAAGGCAAAACATACTTCATTTGGAAGAATGATGTCGAGCGAAATACGTACAACGGAAAAGTGCCTGACGTTATTATTGCCCCCAACAGATTAAAGAGCATCGAAGAAAGCGGCTACAGATACGAGATCTACGAGAGCCACATGATCTACAAGCTCGAAGAAGCCGAAGAAATTCCTTATGTAGTTTATTACAGGGAGTGATCTGCATTTCTCACGGGCAATTCTTCCCGTGCCGGAAAGCCCGCAAAATCTTATTTTCCAAAGTTGAAAAATGCCCGCAAACAAGGCAAAATAGGCGATGTAAAAGCATTTTTACGTCGGTTTCTGCCCCATGTCCAAGTGTTTTGATAGACGGGCAGCAGATCCTCCAATACGATAACGGCAGGAAAGGAGTTTTCGAGATGGAGATTGGATCGAAAATCAGGAACGCCAGAAACGAAGCCGGCCTCACCCAGGAAAAGGCCGCCGAAGAATTAGGCGTAACAAGACAGACGATATCCAACTGGGAGAACAACAAATCCTACCCGGATATCATCAGCGTCATCAAGATGAGCGATCTGTATTCCATTTCCTTAGACTCCCTGTTAAAGGAGGATAAAGACATGAAATCTACTTATCTTGAACATTTGGAAGAATCGACGAACGTAGTTAAGAGCCAGACACGAAAGAGCAGGATCATCACGGTCGGCATCTATCTCGTAGCCTGGGTACTTCTGATAGTCCTCTTCTGGCTCGGCGAAGGCGGTGCTCTCACAGGCAACGAAATGGGCTATTCGCTCCTGGCATTTTACATTATCCTGCCGGTAGTAACCGTCGTTACAGCTTTCTTTATCGGCAAGGATCAAATGTGGGGAGTATCCAAGTGGTTCATGGTGATCTTCTACGGCATCATGTACATGCTCTCGGAATACGCGACTTTCAGCCTCTCGAACATGATCTACAACGAATATTCGCACTTCAACCTGCCTGAGTTCGGCATGTTTTTCGCAGGCGCCATCATGGCCGCCATCGGGATTGCCGTTGGCATGCTTGTGGCAGGCGCCGCCGCCAGGAAAGCCAAGGCAAAAGCCCAGGCCTCATAAGGCGTTTGACTTATTATCGTACCTCCTATATAATATGCGAGTTTGAAATCCACGCACGAGAGGGGGGATAAAGATGTCTGAGATTAAAGTTAAGGAAGGCGAGTCCCTTGACAGTGCACTTCGCAGATTTAAGCGTTCTTGCGCAAAGTCAGGCGTTCTTGCAGAAGTTCGTAAGAGAGAACATTACGAGAAGCCTTCTGTAAAGAGAAAGAAGAAGTCTGAAGCAGCTCGTAAGAGAAAGCATTAATAAGACTTAAACGAGAGGTT
>JAFYJX010000047.1 GCA_017537905.1 Clostridiales bacterium
AGGTCTGATTTCGGCTTTATCATATGTGCTAAAATAGTTCAATTAAAATTTAATATGGAGAACCATTCATATGTGCGGAATAGTCGGTTACACAGGTAAGAAAAAGGCAGCTCCGATCCTCCTGGACGGTCTTGCCAAGCTCGAATACAGAGGTTACGACTCAGCAGGTCTCGCAATCAGAGACGGTGATGCAAATCCGGTTGTCGTTAAGGCAAAGGGCAGACTTAAGGTACTTGCCGAGAAGACTGACGGCGGCGCAGCACTCAAAGGCACATGCGGCATCGGCCATACAAGATGGGCTACCCACGGCGAACCCACGGAGAATAACGCCCACCCCCACATCGTAGATGACTATAACGTCGTAGGCGTACATAACGGCATCATCGAGAACTACCAGGAATTAAGGGACAAGATGATCCGTAAGGGTTACAAGTTCTATTCCGAGACAGACACCGAAGTTGCCATCAAGACTATCGACTACTACTACAAGAAATACACACACGACCCGATCGAAGCTCTCGCCAAGACAATGGTCCGTGTAAGAGGCTCTTACGCTCTCGCAGTAATGTTCAAGGATCACCCGGGCAAGATCTTCGTAGCACGTAAGGACTCCCCGATGATCATCGGCTACGACAAGGACGCTTCCTACCTCGCATCCGATGTTCCCGCGATCCTCAAGTACACCAGATCCGTTTACTACATCAACGATCTCGAAATGGCATGCCTCGAGGCAGGTAACGTTACCTTCTATAACCTGGACGGCGACACGATCGAGAAGACTCCCACAGAGATCGACTGGGACGCAGCTTCTGCTGAAAAGGGCGGCTTTGAGCACTTCATGATGAAGGAGATCCACGAGCAGCCCAAGGCAGTACAGGATACTTTGAATTCTGTAATCGTACCTGACGGCGATTCTTACAAGATCGACCTTACAGCAACAAACCTCACAGACGAGGATCTCAAGAGCTTTGAGCAGATCTACATCGTAGCCTGCGGCTCCGCATATCACGTAGGCTGCTGCACACAGTACATTATCGAGCAGCTTGCCGGCATCCCCGTAAGATGCGAGCTCGCTTCCGAGTTCAGATACAGAACGATGCCTCTTAACAAGAACGCGCTCTGCATCATCATCAGCCAGTCCGGTGAGACCGCTGACTCACTTGCAGCATTAAGAGACGCCAAGAATAACGGCATCAAGACTCTGGCTATCGTAAACGTTGTCGGATCTACCATCGCGCGTGAAGCAGACTATGTTCTCTACACTCTGGCAGGTCCCGAGATCTCCGTTGCCACCACAAAAGCATACTCAGCACAGCTCGCTGTCTGCTATATCCTCGCTATCAAGTTTGCCCTCGCGAAAGGCACGATCACGGCAGAGCAGGCAAAGGAACTTACAGCAGAAGTAATGTCCATCCCCGGCAAGATAAACAAGATCTTAGATGACAAGGAGCGTCTCCAGTGGTTCGCAGCAAAGCTCGCAGCCCAGAAGGACATCTTCTTCATCGGCCGCGGCATCGACTATGCGATCACACTCGAAGGAAGCCTTAAGATGAAGGAGATCTCCTACATCCACAGCGAAGCTTATGCTGCAGGCGAGCTTAAGCACGGCACCATAAGCCTCATCGAGGAAGGCACTTTCGTAATAGGCGTTCTCACACAGAGCGGACTTTATGAGAAGACTCTCTCCAATCTCGTTGAGACAAAGGCAAGAGGCGCTTACCTCATGGCTCTCACTTCTTTCGGCAATTATGCGATCGAGGATACGGCAGATTTCGTAGTCTATGTTCCGAAGATTAATGAGCTTTTCGCAGCATCCCTGGCTGTCGTTCCGCTCCAGCTTCTGGGCTACTATGTATCCTGCGCAAGAGGTCTCGACGTAGATAAGCCCAGAAACCTCGCAAAGAGCGTTACTGTAGAGTAATCCCGGACTTCTGTCCCATTATCGGGATTGTCAAGGACTTTTATACGGCGCAATGCGCGTCTATAATATTCGTATGAGCAAACGCAGACCTTACATCTTTATGACACAGGACAAGCTGATCGATCTTTGCAGATACGACATCGGCTGGATCGAGATCGTCGGCGGTTCTGAGCTGGATGCATATCCGGATTCAGGCTTCGACGTCCAGTGTGAGAATGAATATCCGATGATGTTATCGGATCTTAAGACTGCGCTCTGCCATTTTGAGGACGAGAAGCTCTCGTTTGACGACTTTGCCTTTGACTGGTGGTGTCCCATCACAACATATTTCTATGAGGACCTCTGTTTGGATGAGCTCTTGGGACCTGATCCTGATAATATCTGTGATCTTCCCCTGCCTCCTCTTCCGGAGACTGACGAGGACATGATAGTAACTGTACTTCTGAAGATCGCCAAGATCGCCGATAATTTCGATGAGAACGGCGGTTTCCCGAAGGGTATTGCTTCCGAAGTCCTTGGCCTTCCGAATCTTATCAACATGATCGAGACCTATGAGGATAACAAGGACCTGCCGCCCGAAGAGCGCACATATACCAGGGATCAGATGATCACATTCCTCAATCACTGGGATAACAGCCTGCTCCTGGCTGACGCGCGCGAAGATGTTATCAGACATTTCGTTGAATTTACCAACACCCTGTGCGACCAGCACGTTTTCGAGGCGCTTAAGATCAAGGCATTTGCATGTAACGGCGGCAATGCCGCTTTCCCCTGCGATTACCAGGAAGCAGTCAGGCTCCTTACGATCCTTCTTAAGGAATTCGGCTTCGGTTATGCTGCCAATGCTCTGGGCTTCATCTACTACGACGGCAAACTTACGGGCAAGCCGGACTTCGATAAGGCCTTTGCCTATTTCGCGATAGCATCCAACTACGGCATCTCTGAGGCCAAGCTTAAGTTTGCCGACATGCTTCTTTTGGGAGATGCGGGCAATCCTGACCCCATTCTCGCCTATAACACTTATCTTCAGGTCTATCACGACGCGAGGATCAGGTTCGAATCAGGCGACTACAGCAGCAATCTGCCCGAGAGCGCCATCAGGATCGCGAGAGCTCTGAAGCTCTTCCCCGACCAGAAGGTCAAGAGGCTTAAGCTCCTATTAGAGGCGACATATTCGGCATTTGTCCGCTATCAGAACAACAAGATGTACTCAGATCTGGAATTCTCCAAGGAAGTCCAGGCTGAGATCGATAAGACGATCAACGAATTTACCAAGGACGATCCCGTTAAGATCAATTCCGGCTGGCAGAATCTTGGCCTTGATGATGTTAACGACGTCTTTGACGATTTTGCAGGTCCCCCGTTCCCTGCTTACTACACAGTCGGCGTAAAGAAGCTTAAGAGCAACAGATATAAGCTCACCTTAAAGCGTCACTCTCTGTTCCCGGATGCTTATCCGCCGCTGTCTTTGTCAGTCCAGCCCTGGCTCCTGCGCGCCGGACTTTGCGATAATCTGGTATTCACCGTACCTCCGGAGTGCGGCAATGAAGCCATGGATTATCTCGCGAGATCAGGCGAGGAAGGCACTTTCGATAAGCTAGTCGTAAGGAGCAATGAGCAGAAGACTTCTTCCAGATTCTCGTTTGTAAGGAACGGCCAGGTCGTTCTCGGTTTTGAAGCCGGTAAGATCTTCTTCAACAAGCCCTCAGGCAAGACCATAGAGTAATAAACTGGACTAAATGGCCGGAAGGGTTATAATGCTCTTGGGGAAAAATAAGGAATAGGTGCATTAATTATGGCTCACAGAAAAAGGAACCACCATTTTACACATGTTATTGCCTTGATGATCTTATCAAGCGTGCTTTTCTGTGCTTGTGAGGCGATAAGCATAGAACCTTCCAAGACCACTGAGAGTACGGAAACAGAGATCACTCTGCTGCCGGATTCTTCTAACTGGAGTTTTGAGGTTGAAGGTTCGGAAGCAACAACTACTACCACAGCTCAGACACCGGAAGAGACTGACGAAGAAGATCCTGAAGATACGGAGACTTCTTCTGATCCCGATGCCACAACGGAGACCACGGCTGAGCCCACTTTCGTTTCTTCTTCCAAGGAATTGGGAAGCGGTCCTTATACCTTTATGAGAGGCAGCATGAAGTTCCATTCGCAGACTGACATCTCGATGATGATCAAGCCCGAAGACGGCTCCGTTTATGACTTTGGCGCCAGGGACTGCCAGTGCAGCTGGATCGACACTTTCTATCTTAAAGACACATACAAGATGAAGGCTTATGACGCCACTTACCGTTGGCTCGGCTACTACAACAAGGATTTTTCCATAAGTTTCAAGACTTATAAGGAAATTGGCAAATGGAAGTCGCCCAAGGGCAATGACTACACGCTCTATCTGGTCGAGATCCTGATAATCTCACACAATATGGAGATAAGGATCCTGCCGAAGGAGACAAACGAACTCAGCGTTTATAACGTTTCCATCAACGGCAGAGGTTATTATGCGTCTGAAGAACAGCTCCAGATGATGGATTTCGTGTTAAGCGCCTTGACGCAGAAACCCTATATAGATCCCCTCGAAGGAATCTACACAGGAACCGATCACAAGTATTATTTCTGATTATTTGATGTAATCCATGAAGTTTTCTTTGTTCTCTAATGCCGTGGTCGTCGGTCTTCCCAGATCGTCCCTGGCACCAATGGAACACTTAACTTCAATGAGACTTAATTCATTTCTGGATTTAGCTGCTTCGAGCTCTCTGTCCAGATCCTCGAAAGTATCAACGCACACAGCATTGGGATAACCGCATGCCTTGGCGATCGCAACGATATCGATGGAACCTGCAACTGTCGGCATTCCGCCTACTGTCTCGTGAGCGCTGTTGTTGATAACGACATGGATCAGGTTGGAGGGCTTGTTTGCGCCCATTACAGCCATTGAACCCATGTGCATCAGGACTGCGCCGTCACCGTCAACGCACCAGATGCGCATATCGGGCTTGTTTATGGCAACTCCGAGCGCGATAGATGAGGAATGTCCCATAGATCCCACCGTAAGGAAGTCGTATTTGTGGGACTGTCCGTTTGCTACACGCGTCTCGAAAAGCTCTCTTGATGCTTTACCCGTGGTAGAAACGATCGGATCTTCACCGGATGCTTTAACTATGTGCTGGATGATCTCTTCGCGGATCATCTTGTTGTCATTTTTGTATTCGACCTTGCCGTCAAATGAGAGCGCGCCCTTTCTGATAACGAAAGCAACGTCTTTGCCCTTAGCTAAGATCTCCCTGAATTCAGCCATCTTAGCCTCAACTTCTTCATCGGTAGTTTCCTTGCCGATAATGAAGGAAGCAATGTCCATATCATCCAGGAGCTTCACCGTGACTTCACCCTGATAGATGTGCTGGGGCTCGTCGTGAATACCGGGTTCACCTCTCCAGCCTACGATGAATACCATGGGGATCGCATAGACCTTATCGTTCAAAAGCGATGCGACGGGATTAATGATGTTGCCCTCGCCGGAGTTCTGCATGTAAACTACCGGAACCTTACCCGTAGCGAGATGATAGCCTGCTGCCAGAGCCGTGCAGTTGCCCTCGTTAGCCGCGATCACATGATGCTTCGGATCAATTCCGTATGTAGCCATCAGATAATTGCAAAGAGCCTTAAGCTGCGAATCCGGAACTCCGGAATAAAAATCAGAGCCTATTATCTCAACCAGTTTTTCAACTTTCATAATCCCTCCGGCAAAACATTGTCTGCGATTTTAGTGCTGCTTTAGTAACACATTATAGCACTATTAAATTTCAGGGATTAAAGACAAGGGTATCAATGCTTGTCCAGAGTGATTATCCTGTTGCAGTTATCGGCAACTTCCTTGTCGTGGGTGACAATGATCATGGTCGTATTGGTTTCCCTGTTGAGCTTCTTTAAAAGGGCCACGATCTCCGCTTCCGTCTCGGCATCGAGAGCGCCTGTCGGCTCGTCTGCCAGAAGCAGAGCAGGCTTACAGACCAGAGCCCTTCCAATCGCAACTCTCTGCTTCTCTCCGCCTGAGAGCTTATTGGGATATTTATCCCTGAGGTCTGCTATGCCGAGCGATTCGAGCATCTCGTGAGTACGGTGGCGGATCTCCTTTTCGCCAAGGCCTGCCTCCCAGAGTCCCAACTCGACGTTCTCGTAAACGTTGTAATCATTTATCAGCGCGAAATGCTGGAGGATAATGCCTATCTTATTACGTCTGAACTTAACGCCGTCTGATGCGGTCTTGATCTTTACCGGAGTGCCGTCAAAAATATATTCACCGCTGTCTATGGGTTCTATTCCGGCGATCATGTTAAGGATCGTGGTCTTTCCGCATCCGCTCTTGCCCATTATCGCGACAAGCTCGCCTTTATCGACCGAGAGATCGAAATTATCACAGATAATAGTTTCCTTGTCGCCGGTCTTAAAACTCTTGCAAATGTTCTTAAATTCAACTAATGGCATTTCCATATCTCCTCATCAGACGATTTTGTCGCGGATAAGCATATCCAGATTGTTTTCCCTATTGATCTTAAATACCGGTATCAGTGACACCAGAACGATGATTCCCGAGAAAGCCAGTATCTGCCATGCCGGCACCAGTAACTTCTCGTATTCCAAAATCGACAACGCATATGTCGGAAAGAATGAGACTCCCAGGAATATGACCATCTCGATTATCAACGACAGATTTATCTTCCATAGCGGAATTCCGCAGCACATATAGATGCAGAATACAGACCTGTCCTGAACGGTACGGTTATACAGTACCGAACTTAATGAACAAGTGCATATGATGCATGCAATCAAGGCCAGAACACCTATGAGCGCTACGTTCTTGGCAGATACGTCTTTGGTCTCGCTTATCTCAATGCCGTCAACAGGATTAGTTTCATACGTATAATAGCCGTGCGCTGCAGTTATCCTGTTGATCTCTTTCTGCACATCCATTGTGGGATCGTCGCAATAAACCTGATCTAATTCTTCATACAAGATGTAATAATCTTCCATGCTCATATCGAAATCTCTGGGCACTATCGGATGGACAGTAAGTATCCTGTCATCCAGGTACTCTACATGACCCCACAGACTCATGTACATGTTATCTTCCAGGATACCTATTACAATTGCTGTATCACCCTTCAGTGCAATCGTATCGCCAGGCTTAAATGTAGCAGCAAAATCGTTGCCGAGAATTACCGGGAAAGGCACATTTGGATCAAATGTCTTTTTGTCATCTTCAGTAAAGAAGCGGCCTTCCTTCAGAGAAAGATTGAAGACCTTTTCGGCATTTACAGGTACATTCATGAAATATATGAAATTGATGTAATCATCTTCATAGTATTCTCCGCGATTATCCAGACCCTCCTTCATTTGATCATCAACTTGTTTGTAGGCATCCAGTTTTGTTTTGTCTTCAACAAGCCACATCGGGATTGCAATTACGCGTGACTGATAAAGCGTCAGATGAGGATTGCTGTCAATCTCTTGGTTTACCTCTTGCCCGATATAATACATGGGTGATTTATTCAACTTGTCTGACGACATGGCCAGGTATTCGTCATTGCTCATTTCAAGCCCATAGTGCCTGGCCACTTCATTGCCGTAATGTATGTCAAAATGATCCTTCAGAAAGTAATAATTCTGAAGCAGAACAAAGACAGTCATTGTACATAGGATCATGTTAAGAAGGATTACGAAATTAGCTTTCGGATGATTCTTTACCGATCTGAAGATATTATTGATTATTAGTCTCATACCTTTTGTATTACCTCTTTTGGATCGAGCGTCCATTCAATGATGAAAACCACAAATATCCATACGAACATCAATAAGAACCCTGCACCCATCATTGACGCGCAATAACTGATCAGCCAATTTACCGGAAGGGAGAATACTCCGAAAATTGTCAGTCCGATGTTAACTAAAAGCCCTGCAGAGATTCCTGCAAGAAATGCAATAACAAAAGGCTTTGTTGTCCTGACTATCACTTTTCTGAGCCTGATGCCCTGGACCTTCATTACAGCGATCTCTACCATTTTCTTTCTGATCGACTGTATTAGAACATTTATAAACGCGATCGATCCGAGCAGGACCATTAAGATCTTCAGATAGTTTTTCAAATACATTCCGTCAGCAACAATATCAATAAATGCTCTGGGTGTTGAATGTATCTTCAATCCGCACCCGAAAAGGCCCTGTGATTTAAGGCACATTTCGTCATAGACAGACCCGTTATTGCTGCTGCAATCGATATAGTACATACCGTTCAACTGCTCTTCGGGAGTCAGGCTTCCAAGGTTAACAAAGATCACTTCGTCGATTGGTGATTCTCCGCTAAAGCCGGCTACACCAATCACTTCATACTCCTTGTTCATATATTCAAAATATTGCTTGCCATTTTTAGAGAATACTGAGTCATAATATTTTCTTCCGATAACTGCATACGGATAGTCAGACAGACACTCCTCTTCCGTGAAAAAACGGCCGGATACAAGCGGAGGCGGCATGATCTTACCCTTGTAGGTTACGCCTCTCAATAAACCTCTATGAAGCGATGCCAGATAGTTTCCGCTGCCTGACATCAGTAATGTTTCCACGGCTGTCCTGCCATCTTCAAGAGTCTTGTTTTTTAATACGAAAGATTCATCTATCGGTTCTTCGCGAATCGGAACTGTTTCTTCCTCGTCAAGAAAAGAAACAGCTGCCATACGGTAAGACAAATCATCAAGATCAAAAAAGACAGCATCTTTTGTTATAAAGCCTCTGGCTATCTGCTGGTTATAGTTATATTCAGCATCAGTGCATGCGAAAACAAAGCCGACAACCAATACGGAGAAAAAAATAAATACTATAAGGAAAATATCTATTCCAATTCTTTTTTTATGCATATGATTTCAAAAATAAGAGAATAGTAATCATTCAGGAACGGCAGCAGAACACTGCCGTCCCCGAACAATCAGGTTATCAGTTAATTACGCAGGTAGCTCCTACATGGTTAACATAGCTGTGATCAACAGGATAGGAACTGTTGCAGCAGCTGTTGATCAAAATAAACGTGGTTGTTGTACGCATTCCACGCTTTTTTGAGTCTTTTCCTCCTAACCATGTCTTCATGGTTACTGTTTCAGGATTATTACCGGGATCTGCTCTTTTAGGTGACCTGGTAAAATCAGCATATCCTTTATCCACCATAGAACTGCCGCTGTAATACGTATCCTTCCAGGAATATGTAAGCTTATAAGAGGCAGCAACTACCGGCAAAGTCATGCACGCAATAATGGTTACAATTGAAAGCAACAAAACAATAGTCCTTTTCATATTATTCTCCTTTACTGCCTGATCGTTTTAGAAACTTCCGGTTTCTAATCGACGGATATGGTTTCCTGAAAAAACAACATGAATGCTTAACGGCCAATTGTGCAGCTTGCGCCTACAGAGCGGCCATTTTCGTGATCAATGGCATAAGAACTGTTGATGCAGCTGTTAACTAAAATAAAAGTGGTAGTTTTACGGTTTCCTACTTTTGTTCCGTTGCTATTTCGTAACCATGTGTTCATAGTTACGGTCTCGGGATTATTAGCCGGATCAGACCTGGCCGGAGATCTGTCAAAAGTAGCATATCCTTTATCAACTCTGGAACTGCCGCTGTAATAAGTATCCATCCAAGTGTATGAAGTTCTATAATAAGCAGCTGCTGCAGGTGCAGCTAAGCACGCAACCATGGTTGCAACCGAAAGTGCTAAAACGATTATCTTTTTCATATTATTCTCCTTATACTTCTTGATCATTTTTTGTGACGTGATCTATGCAGCATCACGACCGATTATTCAGTTATCTTTTACCTGTCCCATGGGTCTGCACCTCCCCGTATTGATAATGTCGAGGGTACAAAGATTGGGTTTTCAAATCAATAGATTTTGCGAAACTGAGGGATAAAGTAAAAAATCCAGGGATAAAGTAAAATTTTTGGCCAAAATCGGACTGTTTTTGACCCTTTACAATTCCTACCACGTGAGTATAATTTGAAGCGTCCAAGGCGGAGTGTGATTCTCCGACCGGCGGTGAACGTCAGACGCGTAAGCCCGCAAGCCTCATAAATATCTACGGTGAGGTTGACCCGGTGAAATTCCAGGGGCCGACGGTAAAGTCCGGAAGAAAGGAAGTGTATTTTCTATGTCTGATACTCAAGTAACCGTTAAGGCGGATTCTAATGCCGAGCGCAAGATCATGATCCGTCGCATTGCCGCATGCGCCATTCTTTCAGCTATGGCCGTTCTGCTCATGTACCTCGAAGTACCGCTCCCGTTTATGCCGGTATTCTTAAAGTTCGATTTCTCAGAACTGCCCGTACTGATCGGAGCATTTGCGTTAGGTCCTGTCTGGGGCGTAGTTATTGAGCTTTTGAAGAATCTTATACACCTCCCCGTTACACAGACAATGGGAATCGGTGAGCTCTCTAACTTTATCTCAGGCGTCATCTATGTCGGAACAGCAGGCCTCATCTACCGCAAGCTCAGAACAAAGAAGGGTGCAGCAATTTCAATGGTAATCTCTACTTTGGTTCTCGCTGCCGTTTCGATCCCCGTCAACGCATTCATCACGTTACCTTTGTATGGAACAGCTATGGGATTCCCTATGGAAGCGATCATTGAAACCAGCGCAAAGGCTAACCCTCTGGTAAAGGATAAGATCTCACTTCTCTTGGCAGTATTCGTTCCGTTCAATCTGTTCAAGGGTACAGTTGTAGGTCTCATCACATTCTTCGTTTATAAGCCCATCTCAAAGCTCATAAATAAGACTTACGATAAGACGCATCAGAAAGAACCTGACGGTCTTAAGAAAGCATAATTAAGAAAGCGCTTCGGAATTCCGGAGCGCTTTTTCTTTTATCTTCTTCCTACTGCGTTTTCAGCTATAAGTTCTATTGCCTTTACTGACTGCGGCCACTCGGGATGCGCTATAGGATAAACGTGATGGCATTTGAGTTCGCCGTCGTTCTTGCCTTCGTAGTAAATGGAATTTCCGACGAGATCTTTGAACTCCCTGTTCTGTGAGAGCAGAAAATCATCTTCGCCTGCGATTATGCAGATCCGTAATTCGGGATCGCGCTCTGCGAGGATCCTTAAGTCATAAGCATATTCGGGAAGGCGCTTTTGCTCTGTCTTGTTGTCTATACGCTTCTCGAAATAATAACCCGGGAATACCTTGCGCTGGTTAACTATTCCGGGACAGATAAGTCCTGCAGATTCTACTGTCGCACGGAGTTTCTCGAAGACCCAGAGTCCGTGACGGACATGCCTGTTTCTTGCTGCCACTGCAACAACATACGCGAGGTATCCTCCTGCAGAATCTCCGACCGTATGGACCTTCCTGAAACCGTATCTGCCGCACACGAAATTGATCGCAGTGAATATCTCGTTGATTATCTGGGACAGGTCGGATTCGGGCATCAGGGTATAGTCGACATTAACTACAGGAATGTTGGCTTTGATGGCCAGATGCATTCCGAAATTCTGATCTAATTTTTTGAAGCCGTATACAAAAGCTCCGCCGTGGATCAGGATAAAGCACTCTTTCGCGCCATAGCACGAGAAAGGCGTGTATATATCAAGTTTTAAGGGCTTTGAACCATGCTTATATTCAATGTCCATCTCCGTCTTGCACCCGGCAGGAAAGACCTCTTCTTCAAGTCTGGGCGTGTCAAAAAGCTCGCAGTTCTTGATGAATGTCAGTCTGTTCTTTTCTGCTTTGTACCGGACGAAAGAATTGAACATAGAAAGCCCCTTTCGTTATGTCACCTCTTCTTGAAAGAGATCGGTTTTTCCCTCGATGTGCAAAGACCCAGGATGATCCAGAAATAAGGTGCAACGTTCATAACGCTGCTGTTCAGAGCTGCCTGGCAGACATATGCTGCGAAGACCGTAAGGAAGATCCACTGAAGACATCTCTTAACGTCATCCGTCTCCTTGAAGATCTTCTTGACCGTAGTAACTGCAGCATAGATAAGCAGTGCAACGTAGTTAACGATAGCAAAGATGCCCTGTGTAGCGAGTGTGTGGAGATACTCGTTGTGACCCTTGTCCTGTACATAGTCACCGGGCTTCCAGCCGGGCATTTCCCTGAAGCACTGAGCGAGGTTATCAAGACCGATACCGTTGACCCAGTGTCTCGGAACGCTGTGGAGAGCTGCCTTCCAGATCCTGCCTCTGCCGTGACCGAAGCCGTCCTGGCCGACTCTCTGCAATGTATCTTCTGCAGTAACCTTCAATCTTCCGACAATGTAGTTCGTGAAGAAGAATGCAATGAGAAGTATGACAACAAAACCAATTGCCATGATCACAAAATCAATGGTGATCTTCTTAAGCTTGTCCTTATCCATATTGCTCTTGCGCATAACGATAAGGGAAATGAGATATGTGAACATAGCGCCTGCGAATCCGAGCCATGCAAGACGTGAGTTGCTCGCAAGCATTGTATAGAAAACCAGAAGTGCAACAGGATAGCAGATCCACTTGAATATCTGCTTCTCGAAGATTACGGAACTGAAGACGAATAAGCCAGCAACGGCAATTACGAGTACGAGTGAGAGCGCGCCGTAGAAATTGGTGTTCTGGAGAAGTCCGTATGCAGATACACGGGAAGCTCTGTAGTTATAGAACAGGCAGTAAGAGATCTCGATACGGAATGTCTGCAGGAATGCAACGACGCCCTGGATAACTGCTACGACAAAATATGTGCAGAGGAGATTTTTGCGGAGCTTGGAGTCAGCGATCATGGAACCGCAGTAGAAAAGTCCGTAGTAGCAAAGGAAGTGGAAAGGATGTTCGCTGTAGTAGAAGTTGCCTCCGGCGAAAACACCGAAGTTAACGGAGAAGATCATGGACAGGAGCATGAAGATCATGAGCGTGAAGTAGAAAACATCAGCTACATAGAACTTGAAGTTCTTCTTTGCGATCCTTAAAACGAACGATACCAGTACAAGTGCAGTAATCAAGATACCGAAAGCTGCAACGATATAAGGCTGGAAATAAGACGGATAGAGGTATGTCTTTCCGAACTTAACCTTATTCTTGACCATGACCTCGTTGATGATCTCCCCGATGGGAAGCGAAACGAATAAGGCCATTGCGATGTAGCAAAAGACCTTGTCCATCGAGAGCTTTTTAAGCTCAGTCGTATTATTTTCAGCTATTTCCGCCATATTGTGTCTCCTTGTTTCATTCAAAAACATTTAATTATTTTGCTTATTATAAAGAACTTGTCTGTTTATTGAAAGTATAAGACCAACTATTACGCTTCATTGTTATATAATTGACACATCATTGATTTTTGGAGGTTTTGTATGTCATCTGACTTGCCTCGCGAGAAGTTGTCTTCACTTGTCGCATCCTTTATGAGTTATTCAGCAGGTCATCTTCCTGATGATGTTAAGCTCCGTCTTACCCAGATGAGCGAGATCGAGAACGAAGGCTTTGCACCTGAGATCTATAACGTAATGAAAAAGAACATGGAGCTCGCAGACTCCCTGAAGAGACCTTCATGCCAGGACACGGGAATCCCGCAGTTCTTCGCACGCGTCGGCTCCAAGTGGCCTTATATGGACATTATTGAAGATGCGCTTATAGATGCTGTAAAGGAAGCTACTGAAAAGGCTCCGTTAAGACATAATGCGGTCGAGGTTTTCGACGAGAAAAATACAGGAAACAATATAGGAACACACTGCCCCTGGATCGACTGGGAGATCGTAAAAGACAGCGACCAGTTAGAGCTCTATTTCTATATGGCAGGCGGCGGATGCTCCCTGCCCGGCTTTTCGAAGGTCCTTATGCCTCTGGAAGGATATGATGGGATCGCGAAGGCTGTTTTCGAGCAGATGACGACATACGGCGTAAATGCCTGCCCTCCGTGCCTTGTAGGTATCGGTATCGCAGGTTCTTCCGAAGTAGCTGCAAAGCTCTCGAAAAAGGCACTTTTAAGACAGGTTGGCTCGCATAACCCCAATCCCAAGGCTGCAGAGATGGAAAAGCTTATCGAAGACGGCCTTAATTCGGTAGGTTTAGGCCCCGGCGGATTCGGAGGAAAGCTCTCCGTCATGGGAGTTAACATCGAGCAGGCTTCAAGACACCCTGCAACTCTTGCAATGGGTATGTCCACGGCATGCTGGGCTCACAGAAGAGCGGGAATCAGGATCAATCCCGATTTCACTTACGATTTCTTCACACACAAGGGGGTAGTCTTATGAGCACATTCGAATTCAGAACACCCGTTTCTGACGAAGATATCAGGAAGGTCCACATCGGCGACGTTATCTATCTTACCGGCGACATCGTAACCGGCAGAGATGACGTTCACCACAGAGTTGTTATCGGCGGCAAGGAACCCCCTGTAGACCTTAAGGGCAAGGCAATCTTCCACGCAGGTCCCATCATGAAGAAGATTTCCGGTGACGGCGAGCCAGACAAATATAAGGTAATCAGTGTAGGTCCTACTACTTCCATGCGTATGGAAAAGGCCCAGGCTGAGTTCCTGGAGAAGACCGGCGTTAAGATCATCATCGGCAAGGGCGGCATGGGCCCCAAGACTACAAAGGGATGCGTTGATAACTGTGCGATCCACACCATTTTCCCCGGCGGATGCGCTGTTGTCGCAGCTGAGGAAGTAATCGACTGCGAAGGCGTAGAGTGGCTCGACCTGGGCATGCCCGAAGCCATGTGGAAGCTTAAGTGCGAGAGATTCGGACCGTTGATCGTATCTATCGATTCATACGGCAACAATCTTATCGAGAACAACAAAGTAGAATTCAATGCCAAGAGAGAAAAAGCCCTGGAAGACCTTAAGGGTAAGCTCTCTTACATGGAGTAATGATGGGTTCTCAAAACTTCGAGAAATATCCTGATCTCAAAACGCTCTCTCGTGAGGGCGTTAAGCTTTTGATCTTCGATCTCGACGGCACGCTCTTAGATTCCATGAGCGTATGGCACGATGTCGATGTCGAATTCTTAGGCAGATACGGATATGAGGTAACGCCGGAATATACCGACGTTGTAAAGCGCGCGTCAATTGAAGATGCCGCGAGATATACCCAGGAAAAATACCGCATCCCCCTCACATGGCAGGAGATCCAGGACACCTGGGAATCAATGGTCTACGACTTCTACAAATCTGAAGTAAAGCTCAAAGAAGGCGCCGGAGAATACGTTAAAGAAGCAAAAAGACTCGGTTTCAGATTAAGCGTTACCACTGCCCTGTCGAAGAAGAATGCCAATGCCGCGCTCGAAGCGACAGGCATTAAGGATCTTTTCGACTGCGTTATAACTCTGGAAGATTTTGACGGCAACATCAACAAGGGGTCTCCCGATGTCTTCCTCCGCGCGAGCAGCTATATTTCCGCAACAGGTGATGTGATAACACCTGATAAGGCAATTGTCTATGATGACGTTCTTCAGGCGATAGAGGGCGCCAAGGCAGGCGGTTTCCTTACTTGTGCCGTATATGACAACATAGGCTGCGGAGGTCCCGGTAAGTGGGAGAGCTTCGCAGCCTTGTGTGATTTTTCTGTGTTCAGATTCTGATAGGGCGAAAAAGTTTAAGTAATTGTCCCTTTATCCTTTGTTGCGGCCGCTTTTCTCAGATCCTGATACAGATGATATATGTAAAACTTATTCCTGATCTTCTTTTGTTTCTTCCTTCTTTTCGTCCTTCTTCTCGTTAAGAGCTGCTCTTCTTGCTGCTTCAGCCTTAGCTTCTGCGAGTGCTTTTTCCTCTCTCTTTCTTCTCTTCTTACGTACTGAGAAGACGATGATGAGGACTACTGCACCTGTGATTCCCATGAAGACTAAGAACGGGATAGCTGCGATGAGGCCGAGCAGGAGATCCTGGAAGAATTCGACTGTGCCTTCCCACATATCCTTGAACTGGTCAGCGACTCTCTCGCCGTACGTTACGATGTGGGGTTCTTCGATTACTGTATCTTCGAGAACTTCAGTAACTGAGAGGTTAAGAGTTGCATATTCAACCTGGTTCTCAAGTACTCTGATCCTGGATTCTGCACTCTCGATCTGATATCTGACTTCAGTAAGTCTGTTCTGAAGGATGATGATGTTATTGAGATCTGTTGCCTGCTCGAGGAGCTTTAAGAGTTGTTCGTATTCGACTCTTAAAGATTCTACTCTGGACTTTGTATCAACATATTCGAGTGTTACATCTGATGTGTTCTCACTTGAGGAGAGGACCGTGCAGCTGTTGCCGACTTTTGCAATGATCTCATCAAGCTTTTCTGCAGGAACGCGGATCGTGTAATAAACGACACGGAGATCTCTGTTCTTGCCTGTTCCGGACATTGAGGAATTCTCGATGTATCCGCCTGCAGCCTTGACCTGCGCTTCGAGGTCGTTCTTAACGCTCATGATATCCTTTGTCTCTGCGGACATGGATACTGTCCTGATGAGAAGTCTTCCTTTTTCGGGATCGAGATTTACGCCGTTTTCAGTTGAAGGGGCCGGGTTTGTTCCGGTTCCCGGATCCTGGGGAGCTTCATTGACGTATTCGGCATCAGCTGTATAGCCGTAATCGTAATCTGCTGTATATGATTTGTAAGACTGCGCGGATTTTGAACTGGAAGTGGCGCCCATCACTGCATCTACTTCAGCATAATTCTCTGCTGCGATCGTATCATTATGCGCCCTTACGGGTGCTGAAGCTGACTTCGAGCTGCTTATGGCTTTGCCGAACAGGCCGAATCCTACGATATTTAATACGACAGCGCCTGCTACTATTCCGATAATTACTTTCTTTTTCATTTTATTAACCCTCCGTTCGGACTTGGTTGTCTGTCCTTCGTTGTTACCTTAAATACAGACACCTGATTCAAAATGTTGCACCACGCTCGAAAAAAATATTTCTTCGCTTTATACTTATCCCTATGAATATCTGTGGAACAAAACAAGACCTGTGGGAATACTTGGCCTTAGAACGCCGCCCTGTTGCCCTCTACGGCACGGGAGACGGTGCGGACAAGATAATCTCCGTGCTCGAGAAGGCAGGGCTTAAAGACCTCATTGCCGCCGTTTTCGCGAGCGACGGTTTTGTCAGGGACAGAATGTTCCACGGATTCAAAGTGATCTCATATTCAGAGTGCTGCGAAAGCCTAAGCGGCGAAGATTTCATCGTCCTCGTCTGCTTCGGTTCATCGAGGCCCGAAGTATTGGAACAGGTAGCTAAGATCAAATCTGAAAGAGAACTCTACGTGCCTGACGTTCCCGTATACGGAACCAATCTGTTCACGCGCGGATACTACGAGTCAAACGCCGGTGAAATAGAGGAAGTTTATTCTCATTTAGAAGATGAGACGTCCAGAAACTGCTTATGTAATTACATAAGTTACAAGCTCACCGGCGATATAACTTATCTCGAGAATGCCGAATCTGATCCTGATGATGAATTCGAACTGCTGAAGGGTATTTCTGACGGTTGTTTTATCGATCTCGGCGCCTACTACGGCGATACACTGACCAGATATCTTAATAAGTTCCCATGCCTTAAAAAGGCCGTTGCGGTCGAGCCTGAACGCCACTCATTTAAGAAGCTTAATGAGTGTGCGGAAAGCCTTAATGCCGACATAACATGCATCAATGCACTGGTCGGAAACAAAGTCGGAACCGAGCAGGTCTCCAATTCGAGAGGCCGTGGCACCAGAGCCCTTCCTGCCAGCAACGTGGAACTGAAGAACACGCGCGAGATTGATGTCATTACCGTTGATTCGCTGTCTCCTGATAAGGTAAGCTTCATAAAGTTTGATGTCGAAGGATCCGAAGCTGATGCCATCGAGGGCGCTGCGGAGACAATAAAGAGAGACCGCCCCGTAATGAAGATCGCCTGCTATCACAGGAGCGAAGATGTTTTCGCGATAGTCAAAAAGGTGCTGGAGATAAGGGGCGATTACAAAGTCTATATGCGCCACACCAGATGCATCCCCGGCTGGGATACCGACTTCTATTTTGTCTGATAAGGAAAGCTTATGAGAATACTGATAGTAAGTGACTCACACGGAATAAACGGACCTTTGAGAGCAGCGATCTTAAAGGAAAATCCTGACATACTCATCCATCTTGGTGACTCGGAATATAACCAGTCTGAGATCGCGAGATGGGCAGGGTCGCCTAAGACCCCGTGCGTCTTTGTAAGGGGCAACTGCGACACCACTTCGTATGTCCCGGAACTCGTGAGAAACGACGCGATATTCACCCTCAAAGGCCATAAGATATTCTGCACCCACGGCCACCGCCACAAGGTCAATTACGGACTTCTGACTCTGTCCCTGACCGCGCAGGAGGAAGGCTGCGACATCGTAATGTTCGGCCACACACATGTACCCTACGACAGCTTCGGCGATGCGATCTCGGAGTTTAACAGATACTATGAATCGGCATTCGGGGACAGCCCGTCAGGCCCCAGGATCCTTAATCCCGGCTCACTGTCACTTCCCCGCGGCGGTTCTTCGCGCGGTTACATGATCCTCGAGATGGAAGATGACGGCAGATACGACGTCAAATACTGCTATTGCAGTTAAGCCTTTTCGGCAGGCTTTCTGAATCTCTCCAGATACTCCTTATACTTCTTCTCATCCTGAGCCTTGCGCTGCTTGAAGTCGTGCATGTAAGTATCCGGCTGTTTCTTGGAAGAAATCTTATATCTGTATGCGATAGCTGCAATATTGAGGCTGTGCTCTGCAATTCTAACGCAGCTATAGAGAATATCGTTGAATACGAATCCCTGCTCTGTCGTGCAGCTGCCCGTTGCAAGTCTCTCGACGTGGTTTGCCTTAAACTCGTCGCACATCTCGCTTATTACGATCCTCAAGGGACCTACATTCTCTGCACCCTTGGCATTGTTGGAAAGATAGCAGTCCAGGGCCAGAGTATAGATCTCGCGGACGGCAGGAATGACCATGGCGAGCTCTGCCTTTGCGGCATCGGAGAATTCCAGATGTTTATTCGCGATCTCTTCAGAAGAATCCGAGAGATAATTCGCGTGGTCAGCAACACGTTCCACTTCACCTATGGCCTGAAGGATACGTGAAGACCTGTTCTTGTCATCTTCACTTAAGTGCTGTGTCGTAGTGAGCTTCATTAAGTAGGAACCAAGGAGGTCCTCGTAACCGTCGACCTTCTCCTCGTTCTTCTTGATGTAATCGAAATCATTGGCGTTGTAACCGTTAAGGAGCATGGCCATTGACTTATCGAGGCCGTCTTTTGCCTTGGTTACCATCTTGACCATCATATTGCGGCACTCACCTACAGCGATCGAAGGAGTAAGCATGAGACGCTCGTCGAGCTTGAACTCCTGCTCTTCTGCTGTTTCCTTGACGATAAGGTGTGCGAGCTTAACGAGGAGTCTCGAGAACGGGAACAGGAGAACTGTATTTGCAATGTTGAAAACCGAGTGGATCGCAGCAACGCCGACGATATTTACAGGGCTGTTCATGAAGTCGAAATCGAAGATCGCATTTACGCAGTAGAAAACGATGAGCCAGATGACCGTACCGATGAGCTTGATCGCAACGTGGATGACCGTAACTCTCTTAGCATCCCTGTTAACGCCGATAGATGAGAGGATGGCCGTCATGCATGTACCGATGTTGGCACCCATTACGAGCGGGATAGCCATACCGTATGTGAGCTGGCCGGTCATGGAGATCGACTGCAGGATACCGATAGCGGCAGCAGAGCTCTGGATGATGCCTGTAACGAGGGCGCCTGAGAAAACGCCGAGGAGCGGGTTCTTGAAGGCTGTCATGATGGATACGAAACTGTCCATCTCCTTCAGAGGTTCCATCGATGCTGACATCATGGTCATGCCCTGCATGAGAATGGAGAAGCCCAAAAGCATCGATCCGATATCCTTGTTCTTCTGCTTCTTTGCGACCATTATGAGAATAATGCCGATAAGCGCGAATATAAGTGAGAAGCACGAAGGCTTTAAGAGCTTAAGGAAGATATTGTCGCCTGAGTCGATGCCTGCGAGGGATAAGATCCACGCGGTAAGTGTCGTGCCGATATCAGAACCGAAGATAACACCTACGGTCTGGGGCAGTTCCATAATGCCGGAGTTAACGAAACCTACCAGCATGACAGTCATGGCAGATGAGGACTGGATGGCGATCGTGATGATGGCACCTACGGCAAGTCCCTTAAATTGGTTATCTGTTGCTTTGTTCAGGAGCTTTTCCAGACGGCCGCCTGCCGTCTTTTTCAACGAATCTGATAAAAGACGCATTCCGTAAAGGAAGAATGCCAATCCTCCGAAAAGAGTTACAAACGAAAAAATATCCATAAATCCTCTGCTCCAATGTCTGATACAAGCAAATTGTAACGCCCTAATTTTAGCGTCAAAAAAGGAATATGTAAAACATAAAAATGTTACATATTCCTTTATATAGATGACTGTCTATGTGTTTTCAGTTTTCCGTCATTTTCTTCCCAAAACAGAGGGGAGTATGAGGGATACCAGGAAGCCTATCAAGACGTTGATAGCGCATCCGACAGCAACTGCCGTAAGCACGTGTCCTACTAAGATTCCGATGATCAGGGCCATCGCTGAAGGCGTAAGTCCGAAGTATAAGAAGACCATCTGTACGATTACGGATATCGTCTGTGCCTGGTCTCTCGGAAGTGACAGCGAGATCAATGTTCCTACGACCGTGGCAAAGAAGCTGATCGAGAGAACGAAACAGAACCATACAAGCACATTCAGAGGATTTGCCTTAAGCATTACCGCTGCAACGATCATAGGAAGCAGGAGGTCGATCGCCGTGACAGAAAGGCTGCCTAAGATCGAATACAAGAGCTTCTTGTGATGAGATTCAGGGATGAGCATGAAGAATTCCCTTGAAGTGTCTTCCCTGATTGGATCGCCCAGTGTTCTGTAGAAGGCCATGACGCCCAGTACAGCGGCCGGAATGAAAAATGCATCACCGTGTGAATAATCCCTGGCGAACCATGCAACAACGCCTGCAACGATCGTGTAGATGATCATTGTAGTGGAGAATATCTTAAGCTTGGCAAATCTGAATCTGTTGAAGACTGCCTTGAAGAAGAATACATTCGCGCCGCTTCCGTAACGGAAACCTTCTCTGTCGATCGCACCCTTTCTCTCCTTCTGTCTTGTGGCAACGCCGCCCTTTGCGGCTTTCTGTACTCCCTCCATTGCTGCAGCCTTGCGCTCAGCAGCGAACATGGCATCTTCATAGAAGTCAGCCTTGAGCTTCCAGATGATGAGCACGAGAATTGCGCAGGCAGCGATGAAAAGGCCTAAGAACATAAGTGACATCGGCACATCACCGGTGCAGGCATAATATGAAATGCCTCTGAGCCATCCCCAGAACGGTACCCAGTGAGTCTTAGAACTTGCGAAATATGCGAAAAGTCCTTCAACGAGACTGAGCTTTGAGATTGCGGTAAATGCCGCAAATCCGAGGAAGATAGCACCATATACGACAGCGAGGAAATTCTTGATGTTTCCCGCGCCTGTCTTCATTCTGGATGTGATCGTATAGAAGATCACCTGAACCAGCGTGCTGAACACGAGTATCATTGCGTAAACAATGATGCATGATATAGCTCCCCACATGGTAAGACCGGCATTAATGGTCAGGTTGGGGATCTGGAACAGCATGAAAAGCGATACTATGAGCGACGTTCCGAGCGTGCACAGCAGCCTGAACATCAGTACGGACTGAGGTCTCATCGGCGATGCGAACAGCATCGGCACGTCAGCAGGCAGGAAGATCTTCGAAGAGTTCTGCGCGCTTAGGATATTGGTGGCAAGCACCAGTAAGAAAACGGCAGAGATAACGAGATCTACGATCTGCTCTTTGGTGATGTTATATTTCTGCATCATCTGGCCGATCTTGGATTTCGCGAACGACCCTGAAGCAGCATCTTCGAGTGTTATTTCTTCGCCCGGTCCGTCTTCATCCTGCTCTAATACAGATGAGATAACGGACTCCGCAGGTTCAGTATCGGATTTGTCATTCTTGGTGAAAAGACTGGTCACAAGTCCTACCGCGCCGCCGAAAACGATGACGATCAGGATGAATGCCACCCAGGTCTTCATCACCTTCCTAAGCGTGTTAAGAAGCGAGTGTGAAGCGTAATAAAGAAAAAGTCTCATGCTAAAGGCTCTCCTTCACCGCTTACCGAGGACTTATCAACACCTTCGGTAACTTCGAAGAACAAATCCTCTAATGACTTGCCGCTCTCGTCAACTTCGGCTCTTGTGACGTTTGCCTTGATCTGGCCGTTCTGCATGATGATGGTCCTGTCCCAGAGCATATCGACACTGTCGATGATATGGGTACTGATGAACATGGTCTTGCCGGCCCTGCGCATCTCTTCGATGTAGTTCTTAAGCTCCTTGATCGCATGAGGATCGAGGCCTAACAAAGGCTCGTCGAGGAGAATGATGTCAGGATCAGGAAGAAGTCCCAAGCAGAGATTTAACTTCTGCTGCATACCCTTGGAAAGCTCATCACCGAACTTCTTGCGCTTGTCGTCCAATTCGAAGCGCTCGAGAAGCATATTGATGCGGTCCTTGTAGTCAGTGAGCTTATACGCTCTTGCGATAAACTCCATGTGCTCGATTACCGTAAGTGACGGATAGAGCGAAGGCATCTCGGGAATGTAGCCCAATACCTTGCGAGCGCCGACAGACTTATTTACCATACCGTTTACGGTAATGGTTCCGTCGTACTTCAAAAAGCCGATGATAGACTTGATGATCGTACTCTTACCTGCACCGTTAGGTCCCAGAAGGACTGTCAGAGTACCCGGCTCGAGCGTAAAAGATACATCATTGCATGCGACATTCTTGCCGTAACGCTTGGTTACGTTTTTAACTTCCAGCATAATAAATTACCCCCAAAAACATTGCGATTAGTTTGCCACTGAGAAAATGTGTTTTCAAGGGAAAACTGTGGAGTTTAAGGTACTGTTAAGGATAGTTGTCAAAAAACGAATATTTTTATTCAAAAAATGAGGTTTGTAGCGACTTTAGGTACCCGCGCGTGTTATTATTTTAAATACTAGTGCTTTTCTATCTTTGACGGGGTAACCTAAAAATGACAAAATGGATAATCGTCGTAGATGATGATACCGCCAACCTCAAAATGGCAGGTCACATCTTGAGCAAGAACAACATGCGTGTTACTGCTCTGAAATCGGGTAACTCTTTTCTCGAATATGTTAATGAAAACGGAATGCCTGACCTGGTGCTCCTCGATATTAAGATGCCGGTCATGGACGGCTTTGAGACTCTCGGCAAGCTCAGGCAGTTAGAGCAGTCCAAGGGCCTCATGAAAACGCCCGTTATCTTCCTTACTGCAGATGAAGATGTCGACACTGAGACAAGGGGCTTTGAGGTGGGCGTATCTGACTTCATCAGGAAGCCTTTTAATCCTGACGTGCTCCTTCGAAGGATCGGCAACATCATGTCCAACTCCCAGGAGATGCATGTCTTAAAGAGCGAAGCCACGATCGATAAGCTCACGGGATTTCTGAACAAGGGCGCTACTGGTGTCGAGCTGTCCAAGATGTGCTCGGATTCGACAGGGTGCCTCATGATGATCGACCTGGATTCATTTAAGCTCGTCAACGATATCTACGGCCACGGAATGGGCGACAAGGTCCTCATTGCCTGCGCCGGCATCATCAAAAATGCAGTTCCCGCGGGAAGCAGATGCGGCAGGATCGGCGGCGACGAGTTCGTTGCTTTCGCTTACGGGGTAACCTCCGAAGCTTCAGTCGCTGAGATCTCCGGGAATATCAATGACGGGATCTTAAGAAGCGCGAAAGAACTGATGGGCGATGACATGAGCATCCCCATAGGAGCTTCTATAGGCGGCATCTTCGTTCCGAGATTCGGCAACGACTATAATTCACTCTTAAAGCTCGCCGATAAATCCCTTTACACGGTCAAGAAGAACGGCAAGCACGGCTACGGCCTTTACGACGACGATGTGGAAGACGATGACGTAACAGAGCTTCACGATATCCGCGCCATATCAGAGATATTGGGCGAGCGTTCCATCCAGGACGTTGCCCTCCAGCTCGACAAGGATTCGTTCTCACCCGTTTACCGCTATGTAATCAGATACATAATGAGGCACCACATCAACGCATGTAAGGTGCTCTTCACGTTAGAGCCCGCAAACGGAATAAAGGACAACGGATTTTTCGACAGCGTTGACGAATTCGGCAACCACATAAGGAGCTCGCTGCGCAAATCCGATATCTTCATGAGGAACAACAAGAACCAGTATTTTGTATTCCTCACGGATATCAGGGCAGATTCGATCGACAAGGTTATTTCCCACATCACAGGCAGCTGGAACTCGAAGGGTCCTTCTGAGATCACTATTTCCTACGAGACCGAATTCATCGGCAGCAGACAGGAACTTACCGATGCAAAGAAGCTTAAGAAAGTCGTCGTCGTAGATGACGACATCATCAATCTCCAGGTCGCAGGCAAGATCTTAAGTTCCGGCGGCATTCACGTTACCGCGCTTAAATCGGGTGATGCCCTTTTCAATTATCTCGAGAAAGAAAACGAACTGCCGAACCTGATCCTTCTGGACGTCAAGATGCCCGGCATGAGCGGCTTTGACTGCATCAAAAAGCTCCATTCATTAGAGACTGCGGCATCGAAGATCCCGGTTATCTTCCTTACAGCCGACGAGAGTGAAGGCGCCGAGAGAGAAGGCTTGTCATTAGGAGCGATGGACTTTATAAGGAAGCCTTTCGTTCCTGAAGTCCTCCGCCTCCGCGTCAACAATCTGATCGAACTCGTAACGCTCCAGAACCAGCTCTATTTCGAAGTTGAACAGAAGACCAGGGAAAACAAGGATCTGTTCTTACAGGTCGTAAGATCCCTTGCTGCTGCGATCGATACAAAAGACGTTTATACAAAAGGTCACTCATCTCGCGTTGCCGAGTATTCCAGGCAGATCGCAAAAAGATGCGGTTACACTGATACCAGGCAGGATGAGATCTATATGCTCGGTCTTCTCCATGACGTAGGCAAGATCGGTATTCCCGACGGCGTTCTCAATAAACCCGGCCGTCTTACCGATGAGGAATTCGCTCAGATCAAGAAGCACTCCGCGATGGGTGCCTCCATCTTGAAGAACATAGAAAACGATCCGAAGTTTGAGCAATGCGCCATGTACCATCACGAGAGGTACGACGGCTCCGGTTATCCGTCAGGTCTTAAGGGGACGGAGATCCCCGAAGAAGCAAGGATAATCGCAGTTGCCGATGCCTACGATGCTATGTCGAGTGACAGAAGTTACAGATCCCATTTAAGTCAGGATGAGATCAAGAGCGAGCTCGAGCTTGGAATGGGAACACAGTTCGATCCGAAGTTCGCCGGGATAATGCTCGCGATCGTCGAGGAGGACAAAGAATACAGATATAGAGGGTGATCCGTATGAGCACAATTAAAGAAGACGATCTGTTCCAGTCATCGCATCTCACACTGCTTGTAAGCTATACGATCTTCGCTACTATACTTGTCGTTGAATCCTTCCTTATGGGATGGGAGTTATGGGCACTCCTGCTCGTAGCCGGCGGTATAGCTACTGCGTGGGTCCTGCACATCAGGCACAACACACCCGCCAATGTCCGCATATGGGTCTATGCGGTCCTCATCATGGGGTGCTTTTTCTTCTACGGAATACACGAGACGAGCACATTTGACTTAGCCCTCGTTATGGGCGCGATCATAATGCTCAATACCATGTCCGGCAAGAAATCGCTCATCACTCTCTGCCAGTTCACCTTCTACATTACGATGGGCTACTCGATAATTAACATGATAAGGAGCGGAACGGAATTCGACGTCCTCCTTATCACCCGCACTATCCTTCATTTCGCGATGGTCTACTTCATCGGAAGGTTCGCGAAGACCATCATCGACAAATGGATGGAAGTCCTCAATACTTCACAGAACGAAGTCGAGCAGCTCACCGAAGCTACAGAGCACCTAAACGACTTCTTGGCGAACGTCTCGCACGAATTAAGAACGCCTGTTAATGCCATCATCGGTCTTACGACTCTCTGCATCGACAAATCCAGGCACAGAGAGGTCGAAGGCGACCTTATCGCAGTAAGGGACGCAGGCCGCAAGGTCGCAGAGCAGATCGGCGATATCCTCGACTATTCCGAGATCGACCGTAAAAAGGCCGTCTGCAACAACGAAGACTATATGCTATCTTCCGTTCTCCACGACCTCGTAAACGATGTAAAGCAGTACAAATCCAAGAACGTCGAGCTCATAATCGACGTCGATCCTTCTATCCCCGCCGTCATGAATTCGGACGTCGCGAAGATCAAGAAGGTATTAAAAGCACTTATTACAAACGGTCTCAAATATACCCAGGCAGGCGGTGTTTACGTAAGGATCACCACCGTCAACCACGAGTACGGAGTTAACCTCTGCATCGAAGTTACCGACACCGGCAAGGGTATGACAGAGTATGAATTAGAGAAGGTCTACGACAGCTTCTATCAGGCTGACTCCAGCCGTACACGCCAGGGCGGCGGCTTGGGTTTGGGCCTTGCGATCGCATCAGGCTTCGTAGCTCTCTTAGGCGGCTTCATGACGATCGACAGCAAGCCTGATGTCGGCACCACCGTAAACGTCAGTATCCCGCAGAGAGTCGTCGACCCCTTAAGCTGCATGTCTGTCGCAGCGCCCGACAAGCTCTGCCTCGGCGCATTCCTGCATTTCGAGAAATACGACCATCCGGCAGTCAGAGACTACTACAATTCAATGGTCCTCAATATCGTTAAGGGATTGGGCATCCAGATGCACCGCGTTAACAATGCGGAGAACTTAAAGCTCCTGCACAGCAACGTCCACCTGACCCACCTCTTCATCGCCGAGAGCGAATATCTCGATAACGTTGATCTTATCGAGAATCTCGCGAAAGAAATGGTAGTGGCAGTCGTTGCCAACGACGACATCGTCCTTCCCAGGAATTCGCGCGTTAAGATCCTCGAAAAGCCTTTCTACTGCTTCCCTGTCGTATCCATTCTGAACTCCACCTTAAACAGCAAGGAAGAGCGCATCAAGAAGCTCCGCTGCGACGGTGTAAGGGCACTCGTAGTAGACGACGAATCGATGAACCTCGTCGTTGCAAAGAGTATCTTCAGCAGATACGGAATGAGGGTAACCACAGTTACTTCCGGACAGGAATCAATAGATATCTGCAGGGAGAGAGTTTTCGACATCATATTCATGGACCACATGATGAGCGGCATGGACGGCGTCGAAGCAATGAAGCGTATCAGAACGGATGTGTCCGGCTTAAACGGCTCGATCCCGATCGTCGCGCTTACCGCGAACGCAATGAGCTCTGCCAAGCAGATGTTCCTTGCCGAAGGCTTTGACGGCTTTGTAAGTAAGCCTGTCGAGATCGACGAATTAGAACGTGTATTGAAGCAGGTTCTCCCCAAGTCAGCGATATCCTTCGTTGATGATGAAGGCACTGTTGAGACCATCGATGAACCTGAAGAACCCGAAGTAAAACCCGCTGAAGAAAAAGACTTCATCACAGAACTCAGAAAGAGCGGGATCGATACCGATGCAGGCCTTAAATACTGCGTCGGCGACAAGGAATTCTATAAGTCGCTCCTTATCCAGTTCGCAACGGAAGCTCCCGACAAGATAGCTTCGATGAAGAATTACTATCAGCTAAAAGACTGGCACAATTACGAGATCTTAGTCCACGCCTTGAAGAGCACCTCCAAGATGATCGGCGTATCCGATCTCTCCGAGAAGGCAAAGGCCTTAGAGAAGGCTGCCAAGGAAAACGAAGAAGGATTCATCCTCTCAAATCACGAGAACATGCTAAGGGATTACGGCAGGATAACTTCAGAAGTCAGGGACATGCTGCTGTCGGAGGAAAGTGAAGCCACGGACGATGAAGTCCTGGAATTCAATCCCGAGGAGAATGGAGGTGATAAGGTATGAAAGAAATGCTCAGATATCTTTTCAAGCCTTCAAGAAACGACCGTGAAGCGATAAGGTCCGCCTACTACGAATCCGTCCAGCCGACGCACGTAACGATGCTCATTACACTCGTTGCAGCTGTCACCTTCATGGTCATGACCTTCGTATGGCCCGCATATTTCGGAGGAACGACGGTGTTATTCCACCAGCTGTGCTATGCATGGGTCATCGCGATCGCCGTAATCTGGCTTTTCGGCGCGCATTATGCGATGAAGGATTATGCGTCCAGATACCGCACGATTTTTGTCCTTAACCACTTCATGGGCGTGTCGCTCTACGGATGGGTAATAGCCCTCATGATCGTCAACTTCATGGCAAGAAGGACAGTCGACACCACGCTCTTCATGACGGTTGCACTCGTTGTTCCCCTCTGCGTATATTTCAATCCGCTCGTATATTTCATCGTGGCGCTGACATCCAATTTCGCGGTAGTGTCATTCCTTTACTATGCGGTCACGACAGGCGCGATCGAACCTAACCTGATGGCCAACTTCCTTATTTTCGCCGTTTTCCAGATCGTCATGGGAATCATAATGTCCTATACGAAGTTCAGGCTCAATGAGCAGCTCGTAACTGCCGAGAAACAGCGAAAAGAGATCTACATGCTCAACAAGTCACAGAACAGCTTCTTCTCCAACATGAGCCACGAGATCAGAACACCTATCAATACGATCATCGGCTTAAACGAGATGATTCTCCGAGAAGACGTAAGCGAAGAAGTAATCGAGGATGCGGTAAATATCAAGGCAGCCGGCAAGCTCCTGCTTAACCTCATCAACGATATCCTCGACATGAGCAAGTTCCAGTCAGGATCCATGCAGCTCCTCATAGAGCCTTACCACACAGGCGACATGCTCTCTGATATCGTCGGCATGCTCTGGCTCAGGGCAAAGGACAAGAAGC
>JAFYJX010000048.1 GCA_017537905.1 Clostridiales bacterium
GGGGTAAGGCACGGGTCTTTGACTCCCGCATTCGTAGGTTCAAATCCTGCCACCCCAGCCAAATGGTTCACTAGCTCAGCCGGTAGAGCACTTGACTTTTAATCAAGGGGTCTGGAGTTCGAACCTCCAGTGAGCCACCAACTTGTAAATAACAGCCTCCGAGCTTTATAGCGGCGGAGGTTTTTTATTGAACGGACTAAGCCCGTCTTTTCGATTTTTGCAGGAATTTGCTCGAAAGTATCGATTTTCGGGCAGTTTATATTACAATTTTGTGGCATTTATAGGCATCTGCCCGAATTTTGCTTTATTTTGCAGGAAATCACAGGGGCAAAAATGGTAAAATCGCAGTACAAAGCGAAATAGGCTGGGAGAAGGAGAAACAAAAAGTTGAATTACAGAGTGATCAACATAGTATCAGCTGTAATGGCAGCAAGTTTTGCCATTGGTTCGATCTGCATTTATGAATGCGGCTCCAAGGATCGTATCGGTCTTCAGAGTCCTTCGCTCCTGGCACCCGGTTCCGTTGACTTCTATCAGCGTCAGCTGATGGATGATGCTGAGATTTCTGAGACCGGTGTTGTTTCGATTAGCCTTGGTAATCCTAATGTTTCTATCAATGATTATACTTTCAAGGCTGTTACTTCTTTTTCTGATGTTACTGTAGATTACAATAACGATCCTGAAGATCCGGTTACATATGACGGCGGTACATACTGGCTTAAGAATAATGTATCTCTCGTACCCGTTAAGAATACTGTTGCTTCTGCTGATGCTGTTACAGAGGTCAAGGCTGATTCAAATAAGGATACAAAGACCACAACAGATAAAGAGGTCAAGCTTAAGATCGGTGATACGGTCGTAAGGATCTCTCATAACAAGGAATGGTCTCTTGTAAAGCTTTCTGACGGCACACAGGGTTATATCAAGAATTCCGATCTGTCTGATACGGTAATCACACCTGTTCCTACGAACACACCGTCACCGAAGCCTACTAATACTCCCAAGCCGAAGAAAAAGAAGAATACTCCTACTCCGAAGCCTAAGAAGACTAATACATCCACATCAAATTCGACTACAACCAAAAATGGCGTAAAGGAAACAAAGGTCAGCAAGACTGTTTACGCTACAACTTCACTTAATACCAGATCAGGTCCGGGTATCTCTTACTCGTTGCTCTCGACCATTAAGGAAGGAACGAAGATATCTGTTGTTGCAGAGACTGATAACGGCTGGTATAAGTCAAGCTCCGGATACTATGTAAAAGCAAGCTATACAACAACCAAGGCACCGAGTTCCGGTTCAGGCACTAAGGCAACCGCTACACCTAAGCCTTCCGGCGGATCTTCAACCAAAGTCGGTGATAAGTCCGGAGATTTCGCTAAGTACGTAAAGAGCTTTATCGGCTGCAAGTACGTAGCAGGCGGCTCGTCTCCTACAAAGGGCTTCGACTGTTCCGGTTTCGTTATGTACTGCTTCAAGAATTACTACAAGATCTCGCTCCCTCATGGTGCTACGATGCAGTCCAAGAAGGGTAAGGAAGTCTCGAAAGATGACATCCAGTGCGGTGACATCATCTGCTTCGACCGTAACGGCGACGGAACGATGGAACACTCAGCAATCTACATCGGAAATGATACTTATGTACACGCCAAGGGTGCAAAGTACGGAGTTGTTTCAGACAAGTTCTCTTCCGCAAAGAACGTCGCACACATCAGACGAGTCCTGTAAGAAATCAACAAGAAATAACAAAGCGCTGATCTTAACGGTCAGCGCTTTTTGTTTGGTTTAATATGTGTTTTTACTGTTCGGATAATGCCATGATAGCTTCGGTCATGACTTTAATGTCTGTCTCGAAATCTTTGAGCGCCATGCATTCGTTTGTCTGGTGGCACTGGTCTTCCTGCCATGGTGTCTGGATGCCGAATGCAATGGTATTGGGCATATGACGGGCATAAGTTCCGCCGCCGATCGCGATAGGTTCGGTGTATGCTGCGAGGTATTCGGGAAGGTATCCGCTGTAAGATGGCATATTCTCTTTCCAGATGTCAGTGAGCACTGAGATCTCGGGGAGATCCTTTGATTTATAAAGAGGCGCCATTTGGTTTGTTATCTCTGCGAAAAGCCCGTAATCAGCTGCTTTCATGGCGATATAGGAAGTGATCGAATCCATGCTGTAGCTTACAGGACACCTGATGTCGATGACCAGTGATTCGCCGTCTTCGCCGCACTTCAGGATAGAAGGATTTGCGGTAACTATTCCTGATTCGTCTTTGATGTCGCAGCCGGTATATTCAGTTGCTTTCTTGCCTACGAGTTCTTTGGAGATGAAGCTTAAGACAGGTGAAGATGAATAGTCGACGTTCTCGCTGTCTAAGAGCTTGATCATCTCAAAGATCGCGTTGATGCCGAGATCCGGCTTTGATGCGTGGGCTGTCTTACCCTTTGCCTGATATTCCTTGCCGCCGATAACACATGAACTCTGCGCAGGAACCATGTTTGCGGCAGTACCGGCAGTAGCCTTGACGGCAGAAGGAGCGTCGCTTGATATCTTGATATTCATTATGCCTTTTTCTGCATAGATGACAGGGAATTCGGCATCCGGAGTGATCGAGAATGAAGGGATCTCGCCCTTTGCCGCATAGGTCTCTACGCAGGAACATGTTCTTTCTTCGTCCGTGCCGAGGATGAGGCGGATCCTCTTTTTAAATTCATAGCCGCTTGCCATAAGTCTCTTCATTGCGAAATAGCTTGCAGCAGCAGGACCTTTATCGTCAACGATTCCTCTGCCGTATAAGATGCCGTCCTTAAGCGTAAGTTCAAAAGGGTCTGTATCCCAGCCGTCACCTGACGGAACAACATCTAAGTGGCAGACGATGCCGATAAGTTCGGCATTCTCGGGACCTGTTTCGCACCAGCCGACACGGTTCTCGATCGTTCCGACACGCATGCCGGAACTAAGTGCATCGTCCAAAAAGAACTTCAATGCAGAAAATGGTTTTGAGCCGTAGGGAAGAGTTCCGTAAGTGCCGTCGACTACAGGCGAAGAGCCCGTACTGTCTATAGAAATAAGCTTTTTGAGAAAACTGAATTCAGCTTCAGATAATGAGGAATTGTCCATTTAACGCCTCCGTTTCTTTCTATTTTGAATCATAACACAACTGTGAAAATCTGAAGCGGAGTGCATATGTAATTTGGCAATTTGCCGATAGGTTGTCTGATGAACGCTGTCAGTATAGGCTAGGTTGCGCGTTTGTCGATGAAACCCGTTAAGTTTATAATTTATATATTATTTTTGAAGGAGATAATAATGGATTCGAAAAAAACAGAGCAGGCGGATCTTAACACTAATGGCAATAATGTCGTTCTGATGTTGGATTCCAATGACAATGATTCCGTGCTCAGTCTTAAGGATCTGCTTTATGCAGTCTTGAGAAATCTTGGAATAGTTCTTATTGTTGCGGTTATATTGGGTGGCGTGCTTTTCGCATATAAGATCACCAGAAAGAACAATTCTTTCAATGTTCTTGATACATCTGTCAAAAGCGAAGGAGAGACTGATGTCCAGTATCAGCTCCGTGTACAGAAGGTAGACAGGGCAAGGGACATCGCTAATGCGATCACCAAGGTTAATTCACAGATCGATCATCAGAGACGTTATCTATCTGATTCCGTATATATGCAGATCGATGCTGAGAATGTTTATGAGACTAAGAGCCAGTTCGTAATAACGCTTAAGGATAATTCTACTAACGGCGTGGACCGCGCACTCGTAAATGCTTATCAGAATGCTGTCCAGGGCGGATCTTATCTTGATGAATATGCTGCAAAGAACGGCTTAAAGGCTGATTACATCAAGGAAGTCATTTACTTTGACAGCCAGGTTTCAGATTCTGCGATCCTTTCTGCAGATAACGGCGTCGGCAAGGTTGCTTCTTTTAACGTAAGGGCAGTAGGACCTTCCAAGGAATTTACAGATGAAGTTGTTGCTCTTGTAACTGAAAAGATCCTCGCTGAGCATGACAAGCTCAAAGGTACTGTGGCAAACCATACGCTGACTCAGGTTACTATCGTTGAGAACGTAAAGGTTGATGCCCAGATCAGAGATAATCAGGCTAACCAGACTTCCAGGATCGAGACTTTGCAGAAGCAGATCGTTAACTATAACGATTCATTGGACCAGATAGCAAAAGATCTCGGCGTATCAGGCAAGGAAGCTATCCTTAAGTATTTTGCAGCTGAAAATGAAGCAGCGGGTTCAGGCGTATCTCTTAGTGATTCCGAGACAAACGTAAGCTTCTGGGGAACAGTAAAGCCCGGCATCAAGTACGGCGCAGTTGGCTTTGTTGCAGGCTTCTTTGTTGTTGCGGTAATTCTTGTTCTCGTATATGTTTTCAGAAAGAAGATATCTACCCAGGCACAGTTCTTCGGCAAGTTTAAGGGCATTAAGAAGATCGGTGTAATGAAGCCTGTGGGCAACAGATGCAAGTATACCGAATATATCGATATCAAGTCTGAAGATGATTCCAGGATGAGCCTCGAAAATAACATCAAGCTCATATCCAACAACTACAGCAACATCGTAAAGGGTATGGATAAGATCCTGATAACAGGTACGGGCGATAAGAAAGCTATGGATGAAGCAGTTAAGAAGCTCGGCCTTAAGGGCGATTACAAGCCTGATCTGTTCAGTGATCCTGATATCCTTAAGCTTATTCCCGATTACGACGGCGTAGTTCTTGTAGAGCAGCGAAATGTATCCTTGTACAAGAACGTTTCCAATGAGATCGCTCTCATAAACGATGCTGGTACGAAGATCGTCGGTGCCATCATAATCTGATACGAAAAATCATTGATTTTTAAGAAATGGTCCTCTGTGAAGCTTTTCACGGAGGATTCTTTCATTTTTCTTACACAGTTTCACCAAAACTGACGCAAGTTGCGTCATTTATATTATTTATAATACTTTTGGCTTTAATGGTAAAATATCGACATGTGGTACGTAGTTCAAGTGCGCACTGGCGACGAGCGCAAGTTGGCTGAAAGATTGAAGCTCGAAGTCAAAGAAGATGGTGAAGAGATCTTCGTTCCTTTGTTTGAACGGAGAAAAAGTATCAGGGGCGAATGGACTAAGGTTACAACGCCGCTTTTCCCGGGATACATTTTCTTCCAGACAAATGACGTAGAGAGTTTTTATCTGCGTTTAAAAAAGATAAACGCATTTACGAAGATCTTGGGAACCGGCTACGGATATAGTTCGATATCACCCGATGAAGAGAAGTTTTTAAGAATACTTATCGGTGACGATTACATAGCGCAGGAGTCTATTGGCGTTATCGAAGGGGACAAGATCATTATCAAGCATGGTCCTTTGCGCGGACTTGAGGGAAGCATCCTTAAGGTCAACCGTCACAAGAGGATCGCGATAATCAGGGCTGATTTTATGGGCGGCCCGAGAGAGATCAAAGTGGGACTTGAGATCATTGACAAGATCCCGTAAGAGAATAGAAAAAAGAGGGTTTTAAGTGTACAAGAGAAACGCACAGGGCTGGTCAAAGCACATAGACTTTATGCTGCTTGATATCCTGATAAATCAGCTCTCATATATGCTCGCATATTATTTCCGTTTCCACACATGGGTGTATTTTAACCATTCATACAGGAATCTCGGCATATTGCTTCTGCTTGCTGACCTTTTGGTCATCGTCCTTAACAATTCACTTCATGACGTAATCAAGAGAAGCTATACGAGAGAACTGATCGAATTCGGAAAGCACAGCATCTACGTTTTCGCGATCGTATTATTCTATCTGGTATCTTCACAGCAGGATGTTTATTATTCCAGATTCGTTCTCGGCGGCACTGCGCTCATGTATGTTGTCGCAGGATTCGGTTTCAGGGCGCTCTGGAAGGCATTTCTCCGTCACAGCAGATTCAGAAGAGAGCGTAATAATATGCTCGTTGTTGTTTCCGAGAAGAATGCCGATCAGATCATTACGCAGCTTTTAAGCGATAACAGGGCAGGTTACGATATCGTCGGTATCGTTCTTCTCGAGAGTTCCAACCTTACGAGCGTTCAGGGCATCCCTGTCGTATCCGACATGAAGAAGGTTGCCCAGTATATAGCAAAAGAGTGGGTCGATTCAGTCTATATCGATGGTCCTATCAATGACAGGGCGATCGTAAGACTCATGGATGCCTGTGCTACGATGGCTGTTCCTACACATTATCATGTGCCTTATATGGGCCGTACGGGTGTTAAGAGATTCTCCGAAAAGATCGGCGGAACATCAGTTCTTACAACAGCCGTTAACTATGCAACCCCTGTACAGATCCTCGTTAAGAGATTATTCGATATTTTCGCAGGCATCATCGGAAGCATCCTTGCGGTGCTCATCATGATAATCGTCGGACCTATCATTAAGATCCAGTCACCGGGACCGATCCTTTTCAAGCAGAAGAGAATCGGTAAGAACGGACAGCACATCTGGATCTATAAGATCCGTTCCATGAGAATGGACGCTGAAGCAATGAAACAGCAGCTCATGGACGATAACCTCGTCAAAGACGGCATGATGTTCAAGATGGATTTCGATCCGAGGATCATCGGAAATAAGATCCTTCCCGACGGCACGAAAAAGACAGGTATCGGTGAGTTCATAAGAAGAACAAGCCTTGATGAATTCCCTCAGTTTTTCAATGTCCTGACAGGTTCAATGTCAACTGTAGGAACGAGACCTCCTACGATCGACGAATATGAGAAATATCACTATCATCACCGTGCGAGAATGGCCGTTAAGCCGGGAATCACAGGCATGTGGCAGGTAAGCGGCAGATCGGAGATCACTGATTTCGAGGAGGTCGTAAGACTCGATACGGAGTATATCTCCAACTGGAGCCTGGGTCTTGACCTTAAGATCCTGCTTAAGACGATAGGCGTTGTGTTCACCGGCAAAGGTGCGATGTAAGCATACAGGACTAAGGAGCGTTTAGGAGGGGTCATGAACAGCAACTGGTATAAGCTTGTTATGAGAGCTACGAAGGTCAAATACGGCAAAGGCCTTCTTTTAAAGGGCGCTCCCGTTATCTTCAACAAGAAGGGTGCAGAGCTCTCTATCGGAAATAACGTAACTATCAAGTCCTCGTTCCTGTCTAATCTCGTCGGCCTTTACAGCAAGACTATTATCGTTACCAGAGCTCCCGGTGCGTATATCAGGATCGGCGATAATGTCGGTATGAGCGGCGTTACGATCTATGCCAGAAAAGGTATTGAGATCGGCGAGAATACAGCGATCGGCGGCAATACAAAGATACTGGATAACGATTTCCATCCTATTGAAGCAGAAACCAGAAACAAGCTTCTTGCAGACAAGAACGGCGGAGACAGCGACCTCGTTCCTGCAAAGCCCATTAAGATCGGCAAGAACTGCTTTATCGGTTGCAATGCGATCATCTTAAAGGGTACGGAGCTTGGCGACGGCTGCGTTGTAGGCGCAGGCGCCGTAGTCTCCGGAAAGTTTGAAGCAGGTTCTGTAATCGCAGGCAATCCTGCCAGAGTTATAAGAAAGCTCGGAGAATCCTGATGAAGAAAAAGATCCTTATTTACGCACATTATTATGCGCCCGACAAAGCATCGACAGGCCAGATCCTTCAGGATATGGCTGAAGGCATGAAGGACGATTTTGATGTTACGGTAATTTGCACGGTGCCTTCTTATACCGGCGTTATCGAGGATAAGTATAAGGAAAAGAAAATATACGAAGAAGAATTAAACGGCGTAAAGATCTACAGGGTTCCTGTTCCTGAGTTTTCGAAGAGTAATAAGAAGAGCAGGATCAAAAACCTCCTTGCTTATTATACGCAGGCAAAAAAAGTAACAAAGAAGGTCGGTCCGCAGGACTATATCTTTACGATTTCCCAGCCTCCTATTATGGGCGGCATGCTTGGCGTTTACGGCAAGAAAAAGATCAGAACTGAAAAGGGTGAACACCCCAAGTTTATTTACTGCATCCAGGACTATAATCCTGAGCAGATCGAAGCTACGGGCTACGTTAAGATGAAGCCTGTAATGAAGATCGCGATGAGCCTTGATAAGAAATCCTGCAGGAAGTCTGATCTTGTTATAACTGTAGGAAGAGATCTGATTGATACATTGAAGAACAGGTTTAAGGGCGAAGACGTACCTAACCATACCATGATCAACAACTGGATCGACGAAAAGCAGATCTATCCTCTGGATGCTGATAATGAAGGCATCCTGGAGTTTAAGCAGAAGTACGGTCTTCAGGATAAATTCATCATCATGTACTCGGGCAACATCGGCCTTTACTACGACCTCGAGGGCCTTATCAAAGTCATTGAGAAGTTTAACGGACAGAAGACTCCGGACGGCAGAGATGTCGTTTTCGCATTCGTCGGTGCAGGAAGCGTGCTCGATAAGCTGACTTCGTATGTTAAAGAGCACAACATGGATTCAGTCGTTTTCATTCCTTATCAGGATAAGGATAAGCTCATATTCAGCCTTAATGCCGCTGATGTTCACTGGTGCGTAAATGCCAAGGGTATCAAGGGCGTATCGTGCCCGAGTAAATTCTATGGTATTGCCGGTGTTGCAAAGCCTGTTCTTGCAGTGCTCGAAAAAGGTTCTGAGGTCGAGATGCTCATCAATGAGATCGGCTGCGGCAAGGTGTCCGAACCCGGCGATTATAAGGCTGTAGAAAATAACATCAGATGGTTCATCGATAATGCAGACAGCGAAGAACTTGTCAGTATGGGCATTAAGGGACACGATTATCTCGTTAAGAATCTGACCAAGGATATATCCATATCGAAGTATTCCAAAGTGATAGGTGAGCTATGAGCAAAATCTGTTTTATAGCTCAGTTTCCGCCGCCGATACACGGGCTTTCCAAAGCAGTAGATACACTGTTTAATTCAAGGCTCGCTTCTGAATTTGATTTTGAGAAAGTCGATATCACCAATAACAAAAAGTTCTTGAGTAATCTTTCCGGGATATCCCAGAGCGATGCCGATCTTTTCTATTTCACGATAAGCCAGACTAAGGGCGGCAATTTCAGGGATCTTATGATCTTAAAGCTTTTGGAACGCCAGAATAAAAAGTGCCTTATCCATCTGCATGGCGGATACTACAGAACGCTTGTTGAAAATGAGCTTGGCAGGACTCAGAAGAAGTCGAATTATAACGCGATGGGAAAAGTCTCCGGAGCCATTGTTTTGGGACCTTCTTTGAAGAATATCTTTGAGGGAATGGTTCCTGATAACAAGATCTTCACTGTTCCTAACTGCGTTGACGATGAATATCTGATGTCGGACAGCGAGTTCGACAAAAAGACCGCTTCATTTAAAGACCGCAAAGTAAAGCACGTGCTTTATCTCAGCAACTTTATAAAGACAAAGGGTTATCCTGAAGTCCTTAAAATGGCAAAGTCTGAAAAGGACAAAGTCTCTAACGGTGAAGACAGGAGATTCCATTTTGATTTTGCAGGAGCTTTTTTCGATAAGGCCGAAGAGGATTTCTTCTTCGGTTACATAAAGGACAATCAGTTAGAAGATTATGTGACATATCATGGCATTGTAAGCGGCGGGAAGAAGAGGGAGCTTTTGAAAGCATCTGATATCTTCGTGCTCCTTTCGAGATATCCCAAAGAAGGCCAGCCCATAAGTATCCTGGAAGCCATGGGCAACGGCATGATGATCGTAACTACTGATCACGCAGGGATTCCTGATATCGTGGGTGAGGGAAACATCATCTGCAGAAGTGACAGTGACTATGAAAAGATCGATCTTAATAAGGTCAGCGAAGAAATTGAGATAAATAACAGAGATGCTGTTAAGCGTCTTTATAAGCAGGAAAATTATATCGGCAGCATGGAACGTGTATTTAGAGAGGTATTAACTGATGGTAACTGAAGATCTCGTTACGGTTGTTATACCTGTCTATAATTCAAAGCTCACTGTCGAAAAGACGGTCCGTTCGATCCTGGATCAGACTTATAAGAATCTTGAGATAATAATCGTTAATGACGGTTCCACCGATGACAGCCTTGAGTTCTGCGAGAGATTAGCAGAAACAGATCCTAGGATCGTTATTCACTCACAGGAAAACGGCGGGATCTCAGCTGCAAGAAATAAAGGCATTTCACTTGCAACAGGCCGATGGATCACATTTGTTGACAGCGACGATCTTGCTGAACCTGACATGATCAGCATCCTCATAAACAATGCAGTAAATGCTGATGCCGAAATCTCTGTGTGCAATCTTAAGAAAGTATCGTCTCAGGATTTTGATATTGAATTGGCTGATCTCAGCAGCTGTGACGGAAGAGTCATGACAGCAAAAGAGATCATCAACGGTTCGCTCTTAAATAACGTTCCACTCTTTGCATGGGGAAAACTCTATAAGACTGAGCTGTTCTCTGATGTAGAGTTTCCGTTTGGCAGATATTTTGAAGATGAGATCACTTCATTGAGGCTGTTTTGCAAAGCTGAAAGGTCTGTGTTTACCGATCTGGAATTATATTATTATGTCCAGAACTCAAGCAGTGTTACAAAGCGTCCCAGAGAGAAG
Source organism: Clostridiales bacterium (assembly GCA_017537905.1). The sequence continues at coordinate 10,586 of JAFYJX010000048.1, forward strand.
CATGCGACGGATCTTATCTTAAACCAGGCTGATATCGAGAGCCTTCTTAAAGACAAAGACATCGATAAGAAAGCCTTATATGCTCACCTTTGTTCGAACTATACGCTTGCTTATAACATCATTTGGAAGTGCAATAAGAACAAGGCGCTTCTTAAATCTTACAAACAGAAGAACAATGAATTCTATAAGCTTACGGACAAAAAGAGCATAAGGTCGCAGCCTAACGGCACGAGCATTATCTTGTTGCATTTGGGTTTATATCGTATCTTACTTGGTATAAGAAGCATTACGGGTAAAAGATGATGAACGGAATTGATATTGTTGTAACCTGGGTTGACGGTAACGATCCTGCATGGCAGGCATCGCGTGATCAGTATGAGAATAATTCGGGTGATCTCAGCAACTCTGCAAGAAGATACCGTGACTGGGACCTGATGAGATACTGGTTCAGAGGAGTCGAAAAGTTCGCGCCCTGGGTTAATAAAGTTGTATTCATCACATGCGGCCAGCGTCCTGAATGGCTTAATGTTGATAATCCCAAGTTAAGGCTGGTAGATCACAGTGAATATATGCCAGATGATGCTCTGCCGACATTTAATTCCAATTCGATCGAACTCGGCATAAATAAGATAGAGGGATTATCTGACAGATTCATACTGTTTAATGATGACTTCTTTATCATTGGCGAAGTTAAGGAAACAGACTTTTTTAAGGATGGTCTTCCTTGTGATTTTGCGGCTCTCGATGCGATAGAACCTTCTGAGGATTTCGATTATATACTTGCCAACAATATCAGTGTGATCAATCAGAATTTTGATAAGAGGGAAGTCTTAAAGAAGAACAGATCCCAGTGGTATAACCTCAAGGATATTAAATCCGTAATGAGGACCATTGCGTTAAGAAAACCCTGGAACAGCTTTACGGGTTTCCGTGATTATCACACACCTGTCGCGTATACCAAGAAAGAATTCGACGATATGTGGCAGAGGTTCCCTGATCTCATGAACACTACTGTTCACAGCAGATTCAGAAGCAGGGAAAACATCAGCCACTGGCTCATCAGATACTGGAGACTTGCAAGCGGGAAGTTCTGTTCTGTCTCACAGAAAAAATACACATTTATACCTGTAGTTGACGGTGACAATTCCGTCCTGACCGGTGTTATAAAGAATCAGAAAAAGAAGATCATATGCATCAACGACAATTTTGCAGGCGACGATATAAGCGGCGCCCAGAAGAGCTTAAAAGAGGCTTTTGAAGCGATATTGCCCGGGAAATCTTCTTTTGAGATCTGATCTAAGGTGAATAATGAACGATAAAGTAAGTGTAATTACAGTCTGCTATAACGCTGAAGCTTCAATCGAAAATACGTTGAAGTCTGTATTAGAGCAGACATATAAGAACTATGAATATGTGATCGTAGACGGCGCATCGAAAGACAATACGCTTAAGATCATTGAAGAATATAAGGCGAAGTTTGAAGCAAAGGGCATTAATGCCACTGTGATATCCGAGAAGGATAACGGCATCTACGATGCAATGAATAAGGGCGTAAAGTTCTGCTCTGGTGAATGGCTGATCTATCTTAATGCCGATGATTCATTTTCAGATCCTGATGTTCTGAAAGATATTTTCGAGACTAATGATTATTCCGGCACCGATGTCATATATGGTGACAGTTACCGTGTAAAGGGTGATCAGAAAAAACTCGATCTTGCCGATACGGATATAAGCCACCTTCGCGATTTTAAGTTTTTCTGCCATCAGGCGACATTTACGAGAAGAAAAGTTTTCGACAAGATCAAATTCGATCCGCAGTTTAAGATCTGCGCCGACTATGATTTCTTCCTTCAGGCATATCTGATGGAGTATAAGTTCCGTTATGTGAACAGGGTTGTATGCGTTTACTCTGTTGAGGGAACTTCGAATAAGGATTATTACCGTACGATACTGGATAACTATAACGTTAAGATCAAGAACGGCCTTGCCAAAAAGAGCTGGACGATCAAGGTCAAAGCATTTATCTGGAATATCAAGCACACGGTCTGCAAAGAGTGGTAAGAGATGAGAAGAAAGAATTTTATTGAAGCTATCTGTTTACTGTTATTCTTTGCAGTCTTCTTTACTCCCAGGGCTTTTGAGTTCCTGCCTTTTGTATCGTCTTTTTATAACAAGATATTTCTCATGCAGTGCGTGATGCTTCTTGGCGCGATAGTCGTATCTGCGACTGTGAGCTTTAAGAATCTTAAGAACATCATTACGCTTGGCGCTGCAATATATATTATTTCAGGACTTCTCCTGGTCGTCCTTCACGGCGGCGATTATAAGATATTTATCCGCACCTGCGTTCATCTAATTGCAGTATTGCTCGTTGTATCTTATGAACTCAGGCGGAAAGACAACTGCATGGTTGAATTCATTGCATGGTTTTTCAACATCATGCTCGTAATTAACCTGGTATTGCTTATCTTAAAGCCGGACGGTTTGGGCTCGCTTCTGACCTATTCAGAAGACATGGCGCATAGGCAGCTTGACAGAGTAAATTTCCTTGAAGTTGATAACAGGTTATCGCTGCCTGTGCTTATCTCTATAGCAGCTTCATATCTGCTTCCGGATAAGAAGATAAACAGAGTGCTCCGCGTAATCTCTCTTGTTGTTGGCGGCGCTACGAATCTTTTAACGATGTCAGGTACGGGAATCGGAAGTTACTGCGTTATGCTCTTTTATGTTGTCTTCATCCATAAGACGAAGCTCAGAGAAAAGCTCGTTAACATGAAGACGCTTCTTATAGCTTATTTCGGCTGCACGCTGCTGATAGTATATGCAGGCCTGATCCCGCCGCTTCGCCACGTGATCCAGGAAGTACTCCATAAGGACATCACGTTCTCGGGAAGAACATATATCTGGGAGTCGTGTATCAAGATGATCTCTTACCATCCGTTTATCGGTTACGGTAATTTCGATTCCGGGTGGATCATCAAGTGGAACGGAATCATGAGAAATGCGCACAACCTGTTCTTCGACATTCTGATCCAGGGCGGAATAATTCTCCTTTTAGGTTACCTTCTATTCCTTCTGACCGTATTCATCACGGCATCCGATAAGAAAAATAAGAAGTCGCAGCTCCTTCTCGTCATGCTTTTCTGCCTGTTCGTGGTAATGCTCTGCGAATCGTTCCTGGACAACAATTACATCTATTTGGCTTATTCTCTTGCTTTGCTCTGCAAGTATAAATTTGCCGATAAACAGGATATTATTAAGTTACTGAAGGAAAAGCTGACTATTAAGGCAAGATAAAGGGGGACGCCCTCTTATATGGAAAACTATTTTACCAACAGCAAGTCCAAGGTCGTAGATTCTGACCGTGTCCTTTATACGGCATCGACTTTTGCGAGGTCATCACTTTTCCATCTTCAGGAGATAGGAAGCCTTAAGGCTCTTAAGCCGCATGTATCTTCCAGATCAGATCTTACGTCTTATCTGTTCTTCATTGTCGAAAAGGGATGCGGCATCCTGGAATATAACGGCAGGGAATATGAGCTGGGAGAAGGTTCCTGCGTTTTCATTGACTGCCGAAAGAAGTATTCGCACCATCCGGATCCTGAGAACTTATGGACATTGTCATGGTGCCATTTCTACGGTCCGACGTTATCTTCGATCTATAACAAATATTGCGAAAGAGGCGGCAGGCCGTCTTTCGCGCCCTCAGATACAAAGCCTTTTACTGACGTGCTTGGTGATCTGATCAGCCTCTCGAAAAGTTCGGAACATATGAGGGACATGCTGATAAATGAGAAGCTCTCAACGCTCTTAAGGCTCATCATGGCTGAGTCCTGGCATCCTGAGGATAAAGCACTTCCGGTAAAGAAGGCGAGCGTTCTGGAGGTTAAGACTTACCTCGATGAGAATTACGAATCGAAGATATCGTTAGACAGCCTCTGCGCGAAGTTTTATATCTCGAAGCATTATCTCACGCATTCGTTTAAAGAGCAGTTCGGCATGTCGATAACGGCATATCTGTTATCCGTCAGGATCACTCATGCAAAGCAGCTCCTGAGATTTACCAACAAGAGCGTCGAAGAGATAGGTTATGAAGTCGGCATCGGCGCGCCTCATTATTTTTCACGGGTTTTCAAAGAAGTGGAGGGAGTTTCTCCTACAGTTTACCGGGAACGCTGGTAACAAAAAAGCTATATAATGTAAGCGAACTGCAAAAAGATGAATTCTTTGCGAGGTTCGCTTATTTTATTATGGTCAAGTATTTGAACCATTTTGTGCTAATGATTATTAATTTGGAGGAGATTCATAAATGAAAAAGGCATTGATCACAGGTATCACGGGTCAGGACGGTTCCTATTTGGCTGAATTCCTGCTCGAGAAGGGTTATGAAGTTCACGGCATTACAAGAAGAGCCAGTATCGCTAATACAGGCCGCATCGAGCATATCTTGGACAAGATAAAGCTTCATGACGGCGACCTTACGGATTCGACTTCACTGATCCGTATCATCAATGAAGTTATGCCTGATGAGATCTATAACCTCGCTGCCCAGAGCCACGTTCAGGTCAGCTTTGACGTTCCCGAGTATTCCGGTGATGTCGATGCAATCGGCGTTTTAAGACTTCTTGAAGCTATGAGGATGTTAGGTCTCGAGAAGACTTGTAAGATATATCAGGCTTCCACATCTGAGCTCTTCGGCAAGGTAGAGGAAGTCCCCCAGAGAGAAACTACACCTTTCCATCCGTACAGCCCCTATGCAGTAGCAAAGCAGTA
>JAFYJX010000049.1 GCA_017537905.1 Clostridiales bacterium
ACCTCGATTATAGGGAAAGGTGACTTCTTTGTATAACTTCTGTCGCGCACCCGCATAGCGGGTGGTTTATTGTCTCGCACGCTTCGTTCCTCGCGTACTCGACGGAGTCACGTCTCCAAGAAAACCAAATAAAAGAGGCTGCCATCACTGGCAACCTCTCAGAATCTTTATGCTGTTACGATCTTGTTGGCGTTCTCGAGACCGTGTCTCTCGACTGCCTCTTCCCTCATCTTGTACTTGAGGATCTTGCCTGCCGCGTTCATCGGGAAACCGTCAACGAAGTCGACGTATCTCGGTATCTTATGCTTGGCCATGTGAGTCTTAACATATTCCTTGATCTCTTCTTCGGAGGACTCTTCGCCTGGCTTGAGGACTACGGCTGCGAGGATCTCTTCGCCGTAGTCGGCATCAGGAACACCGATTACCTGGACGTCTTGGATCTTCGGGTGTGTATAAAGGAAATCTTCGATCTCCTTGGGGTAAATGTTTTCGCCGCCGCGGATGATCATGTCCTTGATACGGCCCGTGATCTTGTAATAGCCGTCTTCAGGTCTCTTCAAGGCCAGGTCACCTGAGTGGAGCCATCCGTCTTCGTCGATTGCAGCTGCTGTAGCTTCGGGCATCTTGTAGTAACCCTTCATGATGTTGTAGCCGCGTGCGCAGAACTCGCCGGGAACACCGTCGGGGAGCTCCTCGCCTGTCTCAGGATCAACGATCTTGGTCTCAACGCCGAAGATTGAAGGTCCTACGGTATTAACTCTCTGTTCGATAGTGTCAGTTGTCTTAGACATCGTTGTTGCAGGAGAAGCTTCTGTCTGGCCGTATGTGATAACGATCTCAGGCATGTGCATCTTCTCGATAACTTCTTCCATCGTCTTGATCGGGCAAGGCGAACCTGCCATGATGCCTGTTCTCATGTGTGAGAAGTCAGTTGAAGCAAAGTTCTCGTGGCCGAGCATTGCGATGAACATCGTGGGAACACCGTGGAAGCATGTGATCTTCTCCTGGTTGATGCAGTGCAGGCCCTTACGGGGCGAGAATGCAGTGATAGGAGACATTGTAACTGCGTGGGTTACGGATGCTGTCATTGCGAGGACCATGCCGAAGCAGTGGAACATCGGGACCTGGATCATCATGCGGTCGAAAGAAGACAGATCCATGCAGTCGCCGATCGCCTTACCGTTATTGACTACGTTGTAGTGTGTGAGCATAACGCCCTTAGGGAATCCTGTTGTGCCGGATGTGTACTGCATGTTGCAGACATCGTGCTTGTCGATAGTGCGGCGGATCTTCTCAACGTCAGCTACACTAACCTTCTCAGCCAAAGCGGGAAGCTCATCCCAATGGAAGCATCCCGGAACGTGAGACTCACAGGTGATAACGTTCTTTAATACAGGAAGTCTTGCTGCTTCGAGCTTACCGGGCTCAGAATCCTTTAATTCAGGGCAGATCTCGTTGATAATCTGTAAATAATCGCAGTCCTTGAACTTGTCGATCATGACAAGAGTGCATGTGTCGGACTGGCGGAGCAGATATTCGATCTCGTGGATCTTGTAAGCTGTGTTAACAGTAACAAGAACGCAGCCGATCTTTGTTGCTGCCCAGAATGTCAGATACCACTGGGGAACGTTTGTGGCCCAGATTGCGATATGGTCGCCCTTCTTGCAGCCCATTGCGAGGAATGCGCGTGCGAGGTTATCTACATCATCACGGAACTCAGGATATGTACGTGTGTAGTCGAGCTCTGTGTAGCGGAAAGCATACTGGTTCGGGAAGAGCTCGCAGATCTTGTCCAATACATCCGGGAATGTGAGGTCGATCAGGGTCTCTTTGGGCCAGGGATAGTAACCTGTGCCTCTTGTATCCATCTGGAGTTCGAGCTTCTGCTTCGGACGGTATGTCTCCATGTAGCTTGCGAACTGGGGAACAACGATACCTGCGCTGTCTAAGTTCTTGGACCATCTGTAGACCCACTCGAGTGAAACATAGCCGAGATAATCGATAGATGTGAGAGCATCGAACATCTCCTTGAGAGGCATGTCGCCGGAGCCCATGAGCTTATAGCAGACCTTGCCGTCGACCATGACGGAGTCTTTTACGTGAACGTGCTTGATATATTCGCCAAGGTTGTTAACTGTTTCTTCAGGAGACTCACCCATGAATCTGTAAGGGTGATGCATATCCCAGAGGGCTGCTGCCTTTCGGGAACCGATAGCATCAAGGACTCTCTTAAGTCTCTTTGTATCGCAGTAAACACCGTTTGTCTCGAGGAGCAATGTGACGTTCATCTCTTCTGCGTAAGGAACGAGCTCCTTCATGATGGAGATTACGACTTCGTCATCAATCTCCTTTTCGGGCGCGGGATTTCTGTCACCAAGGACGCGGATATAAGATGTGCCGAGCTTATTTGCGAGCTCGATGTAAGCGCGGATCTCAGCGATCGCCTTATCCTTTGTCTCCAGGTTGTTGACAGGCTCGCCTGATGAGAGGCAAGGGATCGTAAGCTTCAATTCCTTAAGCTTAGCTACTGTCTTGGGGAGATTTGCGTCAGTAAACGGCGGAGCCTTTACCGAGAAGATATCCTGACCGAGACCTCTGATCTCAATACCATTGAAATTGAAGTCCTTGGCCATTGAATAGATTTCCTGCCAGGAAAAATCAGGGCATGCGAGTGTTGAAAAACAAGTTAACATAGTCATTTCCTCTTTATTACTTAGAAAAACTTAAAAATTATATAAGTTTATGCGTGATTTGTAAATTACAGCATGTTTAATGGCACATGCAAAAGCCGGCTGAACAATACAAAACGGGCCGCTTCAGCAGCCTAGCAATAGTAGAGGAAGAAGATTAAGTGAAATAAGGTCAGTCATCACGGGCAGCGCATTTACGCCGCTAACCGTAACATCAACAGAACTGTCTTCTAAGATGGTCTTCATCAGACGTTTCTACCCTAACCTTCATTAATAGCGTTTACGAGAACGCAATAACGTAATTATATATGTTTTGTCCGCCTACGCAAGAGAAAATTTTGGCCTGCGGGCAACAAGTCTTTATCTGATCTTCCAGACCGTCTGAGATAGCTTTATCTTCAGCGTTTCCGGCGAAAACATGGACAGCCTTACAGATAGCAGCGTCCGGAACTGTCGGCAGGAATGAAGATAAGCACTCCTTAAGGTCTGATGATGCGCAAGTGATGATGTCATCGTCCAAAACGCCTATAAAATCACCAGCAGTTACATTTACGCCGTTATATATGCCTGTCTTGTCGGCCTTGGCGATAAGTCCGGTGTGAACGCCTTCCAATGACTTATTCATAGACTTTTCGAGTTCATCTGCAGGAGCATTGATAACTGCAAGAGAGAGTGCCAGATAGCCTTCAGCCATAGACCTCGTAGGGATTATACGGATCTTAACGCCCTTGAGGACTTCCCTGACCTTCTCAGCTGTCATGATCATGTTCTTGTTGTTGGGCAGAATGATGATATCCTTTGCAGCGGTCTTTTTGCAGGAATCAGCGAGATCCTGAACAGAAACGTTATTGGACTGGCCGCCTCTGGCAAGCTCCGTTACGCCCATTTTCAGGAACATATCGGCAATGCCGTCGCCGTCAGCGACAGCAACGATAGCCGCATCCTTCTTGGCTGTAGAAAAGCTCTCATTATGCTGGATCGTCATGTTCTCGATCTTAAGCTTAATGAACTCACCGAATCTGTGATAGTAAGTCATTACAGCCTCAGGCTTTAAGGTGTGGATGTGGATCTTGACCTGGTTTCCTTCCTGAACGAGAACCAGGGAATTACCGAAATCTCTCATGTCGGACCTTACAAGAGTCTCGTCAAAGCTCGAGAGCTTCTCATCGTCGATCTGAACGATGAGCTCTGTGCAGTAACCGAACTCAGAAAGGCCTTCGCCCATTGCATTTGCGGCGCCTGCAGAAATGTTGGCAACGGATTCGAATGCGCTTAAATCGATATCAAAATTCTCATCTAACGCTTCGAGCATACCTGTTACGAGGCATACGAAGCCCATAGCGCCGGAATCTAGAACGTTATATTCCTTCAATACAGGAAGGAGCTCGGGTGTGTGCTTCAGAGATTCTGCAGCGCCCTCAACGACGTCCTTCATGAACTGCGCTGTCGTTGTATCTTCGTCGAGGTTGTCCTCGGCATTTTCCTGCGCTTCACGGCAGACTGTGAGGAAGGTGCCTTCGACGGGCTCTGCTAC
>JAFYJX010000050.1 GCA_017537905.1 Clostridiales bacterium
GAGGACTTCACCGTCATTGACTGTGAACGAGATACCTTTTACGGCATTTTTGTCGCCATATCTCTTCACAAGATTGTTAATCTCGATCATTGCTACCTCCAGAAATTCTGATACAACTCTCTATTATAACAAAGTAAGAAAAACAAAAAAGCGCAAAAAGGAGCAAAAAAGCAAAAGTTATTGAGAACTCAGGCGTTTCTCATTGTCATTTCAACGGCGAAAACCTTCGTATCGATGTTTTTATAGCCGAAAACGGTTACCTTGTCCTCATTTTTGGATATAAACAGCTCGACCTTCTCCCCTGCCTTAACTTCACTGTTGTAGTTGATCACGAGGTCTTCGATCTTCGTCACATCATAACCGCACTTAAACAGGGCATCATAAGCCCATGCTGTATAACGTGAATTATTGACATGCCTGTTACGGTCAAGCTCATTAAAATCAGCATACTTAATGATCACAGGCTTTTCCGCCTCGCCTGCAACATCATTTCTGTCAGGAAATACTACCTTGGGACACTTCTCTCCGAAAACGAGCTTTGTATCCTGAATTGTCGGAGGCGGAAGCTCCGGTCTCTTATTGGCTATAACGGGCCTGTGGGTCTCCCAGTCAGCAAGGATCCAGACAGATGTCGCATAACCTATAAGCCTGTCATCAGAACTGTAGATCTCAAATTCACGTCCATAGTAGAACTTCTCGATATAACTTGCCCAAGTCCTTATCTTAAAGGTCTCATGCCAGCCCGGAAGCTCCGTAATATGGAGCCTCATCTTAAGGATTATCCAGCAGATCTTGTTGTCCTTAAGGAAATCCGTGCCGTAACCGAGCTCATATGAGCTCCTCTCGGCAGCTTCCTGAAGATCACCGATCAGCGTTGAACAATAGAGTTTGTCGCCAATACCGCATTCCGTTGCTTTGCAGTATGCTTCCATCTCCGTAAACTTACTTGTCACCGGAATCGCCCTCTTCCTTCGGTGCCGGCTTAGGCAGCTTATTCATAGGAATGGTATTTCTGGGGTTATACCTTCTGAATACCTGATACATCTCGTCCTTATAATGGAAAACGACCATAATCGAAGCGCCTTCCTGAGTAACCAGGAAATACCAGTATGTATCTTCGATATCGAAATTCTTGAAATCGGTCATCTTAATAACGTAATGAGCATTTGCCCTGTCAGATTCAAACCTGTCTGAAGTTACGGGACCGATATATTCGCAATCTTTGATCGAAAAGCTTAGAAGGTCATCACGCTTGTTGTCACCGTTGATAACAGCACATTCGACAAGGTCATTGGACATTTCGATCTCATAGATCTTCTTCTCGCGCTTAATTAGGATAACAACTCCCGCAACGATACCGAATGAAATGATGCCCGTGATAAGCCAGGCATTATATCCCAATGAGAGCGGAATGAAATTAACGAAGAAAACCGTGATAATGCAGGCCGTAACAAGGAAGGTGTTGAAGATAACCTCTGTAAAGCCCGTCTTGCGCGTAACGCTTGTCTCAATAAAACTGTCCTGTAGCATGATTCACCTCAAACAGGAGTTATTATACCAAAAATAGAGGGTTTAAGTATCAATGTGTTCTTGTTTATTGGAGTCATTTCAGATTGACAAAAAACTGTACGATTTGAAGCGTTTTCGTCAATGTTTTTGTCAATTCGAGCTGTATTGTCGATTTTTGTGACAGATTAGACCTTAATTCGTCATTTATTCGTACACTTTTCATTTGGTGAAAAAAGAACCGCCCCAATCGGAGCGGTTCTTAAGTCTTGCCTTTTGAATATGAGCAATTTGATTTTTTGCGATTTCCGCACAAGCGCGAAGCGCGCGGAGGACCTTTCGCAAAAAATCAATATTGCGAATTAGTACATTGGCTGCTGAGGCATAGCAGGTGCTTCCTTCTCAGGAATATCTGTTACTACAGCTTCTGTTGTAAGTACTGTTGAGGATACGGATGCAGCATTCTGGAGAGCAGAACGTGTAACCTTTGCAGGGTCAACGATACCTGCTTCGAACATATCGACATACTTGTCGTTCAAAGCATCGTAACCTGTGCCGGGTGTGGAATTCTTTATCTTCTCGCAGATAACGCTTCCGTCAAGGCCTGCATTTGCAGCGATCTGGCGAACGGGTTCTTCAAGAGCACGGAGAACGATCTTAACACCTGTCTTTACATCGCCTTCTGTCTCGTCGAGGAGCTTAGCGATTGCAGGAAGAGCGTTAACATAAGCTGTTCCGCCGCCCGGAACGATACCTTCTTCAACTGCAGCTCTTGTAGCGTTGAGAGCGTCCTCGATACGGAGCTTTCTTTCCTTCATTTCTGTCTCTGTGGCAGCACCAACCTTGATAACTGCAACACCGCCGGAAAGCTTAGCAAGACGCTCCTGGAGCTTCTCACGGTCATAATCGGACTTTGTCTCTTCGATCTGAGCCTTGATCTGAGCGACACGGGACTTAACTGCGCCCTCTTCACCCTCACCGTCAACGATGATCGTGTTGTCCTTGTTAACCTTAACCTGGTGAGCTCTGCCGAGCTGGTCAAGAGTTGTATCCTTGAGCTCTAAGCCAAGATCAGATGTGATTACCTGACCGCCTGTGAGGATAGCGATATCTTCGAGCATTGCCTTTCTTCTGTCGCCGAAGCCAGGTGCCTTAACACCAACGCATGTGAATACGCCTCTGAGCTTGTTAACGATGAGTGTTGCAAGAGCGTCACCCTCGATGTCTTCAGCGATGATTACGAGCTGCTTGCCAGACTGTGCGAGGGGCTCGATTACAGGAAGGATGTCCTGAATGTTTGAAATCTTCTTATCTGTGATAAGGATGTAAGGCTCGTCGAAAACAGTCTCCATCTTATCTGTATCTGTTGCCATGTAAGGTGAGATATAGCCTCTGTCGAACTGCATACCTTCAACAACGGAAAGCTCTGTGAGCATTGACTTGC
>JAFYJX010000051.1 GCA_017537905.1 Clostridiales bacterium
AAAGCCCATTTATGGGCTGCTACGGGTCAAAGGCAATAAGGCTTGAACGAAATGTGAAAGCCAGCGTCTTGAGGCGCTGGCCGGTAACAGAGGCTTATAGCCTCAGTGCAAACCACCCGTTTGACGGGTGGTTATGATTTGCAGCGATATAAAACTATGCACTATTCATAAAAGGGTTTCGCGGGGAGCCCCCGATTCGTACAAATGACGAGGGCCCGCCCCAAATTAAAAATCAAAAATATAGTATAATTTCTTCTTGGGTAAATAACCCACGGAGGATAGATATAAAAAATGACAAAGCCATATTCAGCAACAGCTGAACAGATAGCAAAAGAAATAGATACAGACCTGGTGAAGGGTCTTACTTCGGACGAGGCATCCTTAAGAGTTGCCAAGAACGGTCCGAACTCATTAGGTGAAGAGAAGAAGGTTCCGCTCTGGAAGAGATTCCTGCAGCAGTTCGCTGACGCGATGGTAATCATCCTTATCGCTGCAGCAGGCCTCTCGGCATACATGGCCGTTAAGAGCGGCGGCGGATTCGAAGAGTGGATCGACGTTATAGTCATACTTGCGATCGTAATCCTTAACGCGTGCCTTGGCGTTTACCAGGAAGGTAAGGCTGACCAGGCACTTGCTGCACTTAAGAAGATGAGCTCGCCCCAGACAAAGGTCATTCGTGACGGCAAGCTCCATATGGTCGATTCTGAGACTGTGGTTGTAGGTGACGTCATTGCAATCGACGCAGGCGACTCGATCTCAGCTGACATGAGACTTATCGAATCAAGCTCTTTGAAGGCCGAGGAAGCATCCCTTACAGGTGAGTCTGTAGCAGTCGAAAAGGACGCTACAGTAGTTCTTCCCGAAGACTGTTCACTGGGCGACCGCAAGAACATGCTCTACATGGGCACTGCAGTCACATACGGCAGAGCAAAGGGCGTCGTTGTCGCTACGGCAAGAGATACAGAGCTCGGTAAGATCGCTACAAAGCTTACAGATATTGAGGACGAGGAAACACCTTTGCAGAGGAGCTTAAATAAGCTCGGCAAGGTTCTTGCAGTAGTCTGCATCCTCGTGTGCATCATCGTTCTTCTCGTAGATATCTTTGTTCAGAAGCAGCCTTGGGAAGATGCTCTCATGACGGCAGTCTCACTCGCTGTCGCAGCTATTCCTGAAGGTCTTGCAGCAGTCGTAACGATCGTTCTTTCGATCGGCATGACAAAGATGGCAGAAAGCAACGCCATCGTAAAGAGACTCCTTGCTGTAGAGACATTGGGATGCGTAGATGTTATCTGCTCAGACAAGACAGGCACGCTCACACAGAACCAAATGACTGTTAAGGTTATCTATGACGGCGAAAAGAAATATAACGTCGAGGGCGGCGGATATGCTCCTAACGGAAACATCGTTGACGAAGGCGGCAAGCCCGCTAAGATCGAAGGCGTTCTTAATACTTTGATCCTCTCGAGCGTTCTTTGTAATGACGCTTCTATCGTAAAGCAGGGCGAGGATTATTCCTGCATCGGCGACCCGACTGAGGGTGCGCTTACGACTCTCGGCATGAAGGCAAAGATGCTCCGTGAGGAGACGATGCACACATATCCCAGAGAGACAGAGCTGCCTTTCGATTCTGACCGTAAGATGATGACCACATATCATTCCGGTATCGACGAGGGCAAGTGGATCAGCTTCACAAAGGGCGCTCCTGACATCGTTCTTTCGCGCTGCTCATCGATCCTGACTCCTGCAGGCGTTCAGAAGATGACTCCCGAGAAGCTCGCTGAGATCCGTGAAGTAAACCACAACTACGCTATCCAGGCGATCCGTGTGCTTGCTTTCGCTACGAAGGAGCACGGCGACGGTTCCAAGGCTACATTTGCTGATGAAGAGAACATGACCTTCTTAGGCCTCATCGGCATGATCGACCCTGCGCGTAAGGAAGCGAAGGACGCTATCGCTGTATGTAAGGAAGCAGGAATCCGTGCCGTCATGATCACAGGCGACTTCAAAGATTCCGCAGTTGCGATTTCCGACAATCTCGAAATGCGTGACCCTGAGCACATGGGTGCATATTCAGGCGAAGAACTGGACAAGCTCTCCGATGAATCGCTCCAGCTTACAGTTGAGACAACCAGCGTTTATGCACGTGTTTCTCCTGAGCACAAGGTAAGGATCGTCAACGCTCTTAAGCACAACGGACACATCGCTTCGATGACAGGCGACGGCGTTAATGACGCCATGGCATTGAAGTCAGCAGATATCGGTGTCGCAATGGGTATTACAGGTACGGACGTTTCGAAAAACTCCGCCGACATGATCCTCATGGACGACAATTTCGCAACGATCGTAAAGGCAGTCGAGCAGGGCAGAACGATCTACTCCAACATCAGAAAGTTCGTAGGATTCCTCCTCTCATGCAATGTAGGCGAGATCCTCGTAATCTTCCTCTTGTCGCTCGTTCCGAAGTCACTGGTACCCGGCATCGCAGCACCTTTGACCGCAATCCAGCTTCTCTGGCTGAACCTCATCACCGACTCCTTCCCGGCTCTCGCACTGGGCCGCGAAAAGGCTGAGCCCGGCATAATGAAGGTCCCGCCGAGATCAAAGAATGAGCCCATCATCAATGCCAGCATGAGACGCCACATCGCAATGCAGTCAATTGGCTTGTTCGTGTCAGTTGCAGCAGCGTTCATTTTCGCGCTCATGATGACGAATAACGGAAGCACATTATTCTTTGCAGGCGCTCTCGCAGACGCAGGAGTAAAGGGTGTACATCCCATCGATATCGCCCGCACGGTAGCTTTCGCGACATTGATCTGCGCTGAGCTCTTCAGGGCATTTGCAGCCAGATCTGAGTCTATCTCAGTCTTCAAGCTCGGACTTTTCTCCAACAAGATGATGAACATCGCCGTAGGTCTCTCACTCGTAATGCTCGTTGCAGTTATCTACATCCCGGGCGTAAATACGATCTTCAATAACGTAGCGCTCAATCCTATGGCATGGCTTATTATCCTGCCGCTGTCGGTCTTACCGTTTGCGGTAAGCGAGATCTCGAAGCTCATTAAGGGAGCAAAAAAGTAACTTAAGGATATTTGCCGGTTTTCCGGCGGGGATAAGGGCAAAATTTGCCGTTTGCATAAGTAAAAGCCATGTGTTATTATTCATAGGCTTAATTAAAAAAGGGGGCATTGAACAGATGACAGCATTGAATATCGTTCTTTGTGTTTTAGATATAATCTTGGCAATCCTTATCGTTGTACTCTTCCTCGTACAGGAAGGTAACGACCAGGGTATCGGCGTAGTTGCAGGCGGTTCTTCCGACTCTTACTACAGCAAGGCTAAGGGCAGAACATTAGAGGAGCAGCTTAAGACTTGGACAGTTGTCTGCTGCGTTTTGTTCGCTATCGTTTCGATCGTTCTCTACCTTTCACTTGTAAAAGCTTGGTAAGAGACTTAAGAACATGAACTTCAAGGCCGTCTCTGAAGCGAGGCGGCCTTTTTTGTGGATGCTGTTTTCGGGGAAGTGCTCTGAAAAATACCTGAAACGCGCGAAAAAAGTACGGAAAAAGTATTTTCGAGGAAAAGTGCTCTGAAAAATACCTGAAATGCGCGAAAAAAGTACGGAAAAAGTATTTTCAAGGGAAAGTGCAAAAAATAGTACCTGAATCAGTGAATTTGGGTATTATTTAGGTAAAGAAAGATTGTTATACATTAAATGAGGAATTAAGAGATGGAAAACAAGAAGAAAAGATCCGGCTTCGCTGAGAAGATGAGCGAGAGCCAGCATAAGAGAAACAGAGTGATCAAGGCAAAGGAAGTGCAGACAGCATTCCCTGAGACTTTGGCTGACCAGGCGCCGAGAGGACCTCTGCAGGTCAAGAACCAGGTTATCGGCATATTGAGGCAGACACCTACGGGTGCTGCAGTTATTCCTGATCCTTCGTTCAGGAACACTGACTACGGTGCGATCGAGATCGACAAGAATCACTTGAACGGCGCGCCTTTTAACATGGTCGTCGTGTGTGAAGTCTTGAACCCCAATGACAATAAGGGCGACTTAAGGGGTACCATAACAGAAGTTCTGGGTGACTACGGCAATAATGACGTCAGAATGATGACGGTCTTAAGGCAGTACGGTCTCTCGCAGACTTTCCCTGAGGCGGTCCTTAAGGAAGTCGAGCCCCTGCCGGTCAATCCCGATCCGGAACTCATCATTAAGGAGATCGCAGGCGGCAGACGCGATAAGCGCGACCTTCTTACGATCACGATAGACGGTGAGGATGCCAAGGACTTAGACGACGCGATCTCCATTGAGAAGCTTAAGAACGGCAACTTCAAGCTTTATGTCCATATCGCTGACGTATCCAATTATGTCAGGGAGGGTACGATGCTCGATGCCGAGGCATTCTCCAGAGCGACATCAGTATATCTCGTTGACAGGGTTATTCCGATGCTCCCGCCGAAGCTCAGTAACGGCCTTTGCAGCCTTAATCCCAATGTCGACAGGCTTGCCATGACAGCTGAGATGCTGGTAGACCGTGAGGGCGGCATTTATGGCGGCGAAGTCTACGAGAGCGTCATTAGGTCCGACAGGAGAATGAGCTATACCGAGTGCTACAGAATCCTTACAGATCCGAAGCCTGAGGACGATAAGGAATATGGCGAGATCGTTCCGATGCTCATTAAGATGAAGGAACTTGCAGAGATCCTTAAATCCATGCGTGAGAGAAGGGGCGCGATCGGCTTTGAGATGCCTGAGACAAAGGTCATCTTAAATGACGACGGCACTGTTAAGGACATCATGCCTTACCCGATCAATTTCACGAACGGAATTATCGAGTCTTTCATGATCTGCGCGAACGAGTTCATCGCAAAGAAGTTCTTCGATCTGAAGTATCCGTTCGTTTACCGTGTCCACGAGGATCCCGATCCGATCAAGATCGCGAGATTCTCTAATATCGCGAGGTATTTCGGTGCTTCGGGAAGGCTTTTT
This sequence comes from Clostridiales bacterium, assembly GCA_017537905.1. The sequence continues at coordinate 4,991 of JAFYJX010000051.1, forward strand.
GGCAGGATCAAGCCATTGGATGTACAGCGCTTCATGGATACGATCGGCGACAAGACCGCGCTCCCGGCTCTGAACGAACTGCTGCTCAGGTCGATGGCAAAGGCGAGATACTGTTCTGATAACCTCGGCCACTTCGGTCTGGCGTCCAAGTTCTACTGCCACTTTACGTCTCCTATCAGACGTTATCCTGACCTTTATATCCACAGGATCATCAAGAGCTACCTCCATGGAGAGAATTCCAGGAGCCACTTCGCGGGCCTCGTTGATAATGCGGCTGAGCACTCTTCCGACATGGAGAGAAATGCAGTTGACGCAGAGCGCGCATCAGACGATATCAAGATCTGCGAGTACATGGCAGATAAGGTCGGCGAGCATTACGACGGCGTCATCTCGTCCATTATCGATGTCGGCGTTTTCGTAAGGCTCGAAAACACCGTCGAAGGCTTCGTTCCTTTCAGGACATTAAGAGACCACTACTTCTTTGACGACAGGACATACAGGGCGATCGGCGCACACGGCGGCAAGATCTTATCGATCGGTATGCCTGTTACGATCGTGGTCGAAAAGGTCGACACCGAAGAAAACAAGATAGACTTCTCTTTCGAGTACGGATTCGAAGAAGAGAGAACTGACAGGGGCGGCGCGCGACCTCCCGTAAAGAAGGGCAGAAAGGGCAAGCCGTCAGCTTCAAAAGTCAGGAAGGGAGCTTCTAAGAGCAGGGCAGCAGCACCTGTAAGAAAGCCCTCGGGCACCGGCGGATTTGTCGGCAAACCGAGGAAAGGGAGATCCGGCAGGGGTCCTGCCAGAGGAAGGCGCTGATTTTCGGCATTTTACCTATAGAACAAAGTTGACAATGGACGAGGCAATGATGTACTATTGCCTCGTTAATTGCGATGACGGAGACCCAGTAGTCATGGTAAGTCGCCTACAGAGAGCTTTGCCCCCGGGCTGTAAGGCAGAGCGGAAAGAGACCAATGACGAATAACAACTCTATCAGCATACCGGTATAAAGCGATTTCGCGTTTCGCGAAGTAAATCAGGTGGCACCGCGGACATGTTTTGTTCGTCCTGAACTTAAAGGAGATTTAAGTTCGGGGCGTTTTTTGTTTCCCCGAAGAAAGGATTGGAATATGGCAAACCAGTACAGAGACAGGATCATCAGCTCACTGTCCGAGAAGGACGTTGGAACCGAACTTAAGGTATGCGGCTGGATCGAGAACATCAGAGACCACGGCGGCGTTTCTTTCATCGACTTGAGAGACATGTACGGCACGCTGCAGGTCGTTATGCGTGACACATCACTTCTTGACGGACTCGTTAAAGAAGAGTGCATCTCTATCGAAGGTAAGATCGAGCACAGAGACGAAGAGACATATAACCCCAAGATCGCTACAGGTACGATCGAACTTGAGGCTCACAAGGTTGAGGTTCTGGGTAAGGTTTACAGCCAGCTTCCTTTCGAGATCATGACATCCAAGGAGATCAGAGAGGACGTTAGACTTAAGTACCGCTATCTTGACCTCAGAAACCAGAAGGTTAAGGACAACATCATCTTCAGATCCAACGTTATCGCGTTCCTGAGACAGAAGATGACTGAGATGGGCTTTTTGGAGATCCAGACTCCTATCCTTACTTCATCTTCACCTGAGGGCGCAAGAGACTACATCGTTCCTTCCAGAAAGTGGAAGGGCAAGTTCTATGCGCTTCCGCAGGCACCCCAGCAGTTTAAGCAGCTCCTGATGGTTTCAGGATTCGATAAGTATTTCCAGATCGCTCCCTGCTTCAGAGATGAGGACGCGAGAGCAGACAGATCACCGGGAGAGTTCTACCAGTTAGACTTCGAGATGTCTTTTGCTACACAGGAAGACGTCTTCAGAGCAGGCGAGGAAGTTCTCACTGCAACATTCGAGAAGTTCGCACCCGAGGGCGCAAAGGTTACACCCGCACCTTATCCGGTAATCTCCTACAAGCAGGCTATGGAAGAGTTCGGCTCAGACAAGCCCGACCTCAGAAACCCGCTTAGGATCAAGGACGTTACAGAGTTCTTCTCCAGATGCACATTTAAGGCATTCCACGGCAAGACCGTACGTGCTATCAACGTTCACGCTAAGCTCTCCAAGGGCCAGCACGAGAAGATGCTCAAGTTCGCTCAGGACGACCTCGGAATGGGCGGCCTCGGCTACCTCGAAGTTCTTGAGGACATGAGCTACAAGGGACCTATCGACAAGTTTATTCCTGATGACATGAAGGCTGAGCTTAAGGAACTTGCAGGCCTTCAGGCAGGTGATACGATCTTCTTCATCGCTGATAACGAAGCACGCGCTAACGAGTGCGCAGGCAAGATCAGAAATGAGTTGGGCGCAAGACTCGACCTCATCGAGAAGAATGCTTTCAGATTCTGCTTCGTCAACGACTTCCCTATGTATGAATGGGATACAGAGACAAAGAAGTACATCTTCACTCACAATCCTTTCTCCATGCCTCAGGGCGGCCTCGATGCATTGATGAACAAGAAGCCTGAAGAGATCCTCGCTTACCAGTACGACATCGTATGCAACGGAATCGAGCTCTCATCCGGCGCTGTAAGAAACCACGACTTGGACATCATGAAGAAGGCTTTCGAGATCGCAGGATACTCCGAAGAAGAGCTTAAGACCAAGTTCGGCGCGCTCTACAGTGCATTCCAGTTCGGCGCTCCGCCGCACGCAGGCATGGCTCCGGGCGTTGACCGTATGATCATGATCCTTCGCGGCGAAGAGAACATCAGAGAAGTCATCGCATTCCCTATGAACGGTAATGCACAGGATCTCCTCTGCGGCGCTCCGGGCGAAGTAACCGAGCAGCAACTCCGTGAGACACACATCAAGATCAGACAGTAATGAAAGTATATTTCCTGACATTAGGATGCAGAGTTAACCAATATGAGACAGATGCCGCAAGGCGTCTGTTTCTTGATAATGGGCACGAAAATGCCGACTCCCCGGAAGACGCTGACGTATGTATCGTCAACACCTGTTCGGTAACGGG
>JAFYJX010000009.1 GCA_017537905.1 Clostridiales bacterium
GAAGTCGAGACATTTGCAGACGATTACCTGAAGAGCGTTGAGGCAAGCGTCAATTCGATCCTGTTCCGCTACTATCTTTTGGTCAGCATCAGGGTCAATGTCGAGCTAGCATTGAAGGAAGCAAACGTCGATTCAGAGCTGATCTCATCAAGCCTGCCGACGTTCGACACGAACATCCAGGCTGATGAAGTTAAGGGCTACCTCATCGATGCCCTGACGATCGCCATCAAGATGCGTGACGCCGAAGCGCAGAAGCGCGGAAACGACATCATCAACAACGCAGTCGATTACATCAATGAACACTATGCGGACGAAGACATCTCTCTCGATTCCGTTGCAGAAGAGATCAACATCAGCGCAAACTATTTGAGCGCGGTCTTCTCCAACAAGGTCGGATTGTCCTTCGTCGAATATATCACCAAGAAGAGAATGGCCAAGGCGAAGATCCTGCTGCGCAACACGAGCAAGAAGAGTGGCGAGATCGCGAACGAGATCGGTTACAAAGACCCGCGCTATTTCTCATTCGTCTTCAAAAAGAATCAGGGCTGCACGCCGAGCCAGTACCGCAACGGGGAAATTCCTGAAGAATGAAAGGGGCATCCGACAGATTAAATAAGAACACGGTACAGGGAAAGATGTACCGCCTTATGCTTCAGATGTTTATCCCTATCGCGGTAATCCTTGTCAGCATTTTCGTAATGCTCTTAACGCGTAATCTCATGTACGCATCGGTATCGGGCAACATCGTCAAGGTATCCGGCTTCAACCAGAAGTTCAAACAGGAGATCGATGAGCAGATGTATTTCTACGTAACGGGATACAGCGACAAGATGCCTTGGGATGACGTCGAATCCGCGAGGTCCCTCGCTGAAGACCTGCTGAAGAACACGTCCAACTTAGACGGACGCAAATCCATAACGAGCGTTCTTTCGCTCTGCGACAAGCTCAGCTCCTACATGCATGACATCGAGAACACCACAAGTTACGATGACCGCATGGACCAGCTCACCAAGAACATCTATATCACCACGGGCCTCATCGAAGACTACATGTACTCTTACCTCTACTACGAAGCAGGCGAGATGGCGAGCATCCAGAAGCAGATCGATTTCTGGCTCACCATAGAGATCGTATTCGTCGTTATGGTCATGATCGTAGTCATTCCTCTGGTATTAAGCCGCGCGGTCAAGCTCTCGAAAAGCATCACCGATCCTATCGTTGAGATGAACAGCCGCGTAAAAGAGATCGGTGACGGTGACCTAAGTCCGCACACGCCCGTAAAGACTGACGATACGAGCCTCGAACTCCTTTCGACAGGTATCGAAGACATGGCCGCGAGACTCGACAAGCAGATCGAGCTTAACCGTCAGGAGCAGATCAAGCTCCGCGATATCGAGCTCTCTCTCATTCAGGCGCAGATCAATCCTCACTTCCTGTACAATACTTTGGACGCGATCGTCTGGCTCATCGAGATCGGCAAGAACGAACAGGCTGAGCAGATGGTAACGAGCCTTTCTTCGTATTTCCGCTCATTCTTAAGCGACGGTAAGGATATCGTTACGCTCGCAGAAGAAAAGCAGCACATCACAAGCTACCTTGAGATCCAGCAGGTCCGCTACAGGGACATCATGGAATATGAGATCGACATCGATCCTGCCATAGAAGACACCAAGCTCCCCAAGATGACCCTGCAGCCCCTTGTCGAGAACGCGATCTACCACGGCCTTAAGCCCAAGCGCGGCAAAGGCAAGATCAAAGTCACAGGCACGCTTGAAGGTGACAAGATCATTCTCAAGGTAACGGACACAGGTCTCGGAATGCCAAGCGAAGAACTGGAGAGCTTAAAGACCAGAGTCCTCAACGAGGACACGACCAGCTTCGGCCTCACATCATCTTACAAGAGACTTAAGATCCTTTACGGGGATGCTTGCAGATTCGATATCAAGAGCGTACCTCAGGAAGGAACATCCATCAGCATTGAAATTCCCGGGAAGGCGGACATAGACAATGAGACGATTCTGTAGTGTTTTACTTTGCTTAAGCCTGATCTTATGCATGGCAGGATGCATGGGAAACAAACCGGCCGAATCTTCCAACAAGGCTTATGTGATCGGCTTCTCACAGGTCGGATCGGAATCCGACTGGAGAGTCGCAAACACGAAGTCCATGACATCGACTTTCGCGAGCGACCCCGAATACGAATTCCTGATGGAAAACGCGAGACAGGAACAGGAAAACCAGTTCACCGCAGTCCGCCGCTTCATCCTCGAAGGCGTTGATTTCATAATCATCGCGCCCACGGTAGAAGACGGCTGGCAGACGATCCTCGAAGAGATAAAGGACGCGGGCATTCCCGTCATCATCATGGACAGATCCGTCGCAGTCGACGACGATTCGCTCTATCTGACCAACATCGGTTCAGACTTCCTGGGCCAGGGCAATCTGGCCGTCAAATGGCTCGAAGGTGAGATACCCGCCGACAAGGAAGCAAAGATCCTTCACCTCCAGGGCACTCTCGGCGCGACCGCCCAGATCCAGAGAACAAAGGCATTGGAAGACGCAGTCGCCAAACATTCCAACTGGGAGATCACAAGCCAGCTCTACGGCGACTTCACCGAAGCAAAGGCATATGAGGTCATGACCGAATACCTTAAGACAAACAAGGACATCAACGTGCTCTATTCCGAGAACGACAACATGACATTCGGCGCCATGCGTGCGCTCAATGAAGCCGGCATCTCTTACGGCAACGGCGGCCAGGTGAAGATCATTACTTTCGACGCCACCAAAGAAGCCCTCCAGTACTGCCACGACGGCAAGATCAATCTCTGCGTCGAGTGCAATCCGATGTTCGGCCCCCAGATCAAGGAGCTCATCGAAAAATACAGAAGAGGCGAACCGATCCCCAAGCAGGTCCACGTCAACGAATCAGCTTATACCACGCAGAGCATCACCCAGGATTTTGTTGATTCGAGAGAGTACTGATACTCACCGGAAATGACGGTCAATAAGTCTGTCTATCGTTCTCACATCTAACGGTTTTTTCGAAGTCTCGAAAGAGAAAAATAATCTGTCACCCTGAATGATTCCCGCTTCACTATAATCATTGACTCTTTCGGCCAGATCTTCCATGTAGGTATCATCGTCCATCTTCCCGCAGTGCTCATGATAAACTACACTGCAATCGCTAAGCCTGAGTATCGAAAAATCCGGATGAATAACCTTCTTTCCTACCTTAAGCGGACATTCATATTTATATGGAATACCATGAGCATAGAGTCTGTCGGCAATTATCACTTCCGACTTGGATCTGACCCTTTCGCCCTTAAGAGTCAAATAAACCGGCATATCTTTCTTAAATGACTTCCTGCTATACGGCATTTCCATCCATTTGCGCGCATATTCCTCATCGCCAACCATTATCGGCTTTGCATACGCCTTGCGCTCTTCGGAAAGCTGGCTATACAGGTCTTCCGCGAGTGTGGTGGGGTAAATGCCTATTGCCCGCTTAAGAGCTTTATCCTCTTTCTTCAGTAAAAGCAGTGCTTTTTTCAAATAACCCTTTTGAATTAAGTCGCTAATGAGTTTGTCATTCTTGTTAATTAGCTGATCAGTTTTACCATCTGTCGAAAGATAATAATATGTTCCATTTTTACGTTTTTTAATCTTAATTCGTCCGCTTGGAAAACCTTTTAAACTCTCTTCAAGGGTGCAAATTGTTTTTGATATCAATTCACTTCGATTTTTTATCGACTCACCATGATTCTTAGCCATAAGAATTTCCTCCTGAATTAGTGGATTCATTATATGGCCTCACAATGCAGATTTGAGTCTCAATCTTCTGTTAAAGCAAAAGTTGATACTAGTCTTAAAAAGTCTTTTAGATTATCAGATGATAATCGTGCGAAAAATCGAGTGTTGTGCCCCATTTTTGCTATATAAAAATTTGGGGTAAAAAACAGGCCTTTTTTTGCCCCAAATTTTCATATAGGATTTTTGGGGCACAAACAGATGCTGGTTGGCGGAAAAAAGCCCCGGGTTCAGCCCTTAACACCCGTAGGAACAACAGAAAATTTATATTCTCCGCCCTCTGCAAGTGCGGCGCACAATTTCGCAAGCTTTTTGCAGAGGAGATCATTATCGTATCCGTAAGATATGACCGGCACATCCGCATTCAAAGCGTAGTAGCCGTTATCAAAGCAGGCAACGGTTATGTCAGCGGGAACTGACTTGCCGTTCTTGTTAAGCAGGCTGATAAGGCGGTGGGCGATCATGCCGTTCTCGCAGATAACTGAATCGCAGTCAACGCACAGAACGTCATCGATAAATGAAGTGAGCAGGCTGTCATTCCCGCCGAGTATTTCTTTTTCTTCCTTGTAGGAAATCAGCAGACACCTGCGCTCATCAAATGAAGCGGCAGCATCGATGTAGCCTTTGTATTCGCCCATGCCGGCAGAGGAATCCGAGCAGAAGATGCAGGCGGTCCTGCTTCTGCCGTCAGCAATAAGTTTTTCGGTAAGAGCCTTCCCTGCTGCCCTGAAATCCGGCGCGATGTGCAAAACGCCGGAAGGCCCACACGTAGAATTCAGATAGATGACCGGTATCCGCGCTGCCAGCGCATCTTCGATCAGCCTGTCATTTGCATTGGGGATCAGGTCACGATAGGGCTCTATTATCAGCGCTGCAACCTTCTCGCTGATCGCGTGGGATATGGCAGACGCTTCTTCCCTGCTGCTGCCGAATGTCGAAAATGCCTGCAGCGTGTATTTTGAAGACGCGAGTGCGGACCTTAATCCGCTGATAAAAAGCGGACTCAGATACCTGTCGCAGTCTTCGGTAATAAAAAATACAGTTTTATTTTTATAATTGTCTTCAACTAGATAAGAACCCGAGCCGGTACGCTTCTCGATCAGGCCGGACTTTAATAGGATCTCCAGGGCGGCGCGGATCGTCTGTCTGCTGCAGGAGTATTTCTCAGCCAAAGAGTTCTCGGAAGGAAGTTTATATTTTCCCTCCGATCTCATTTTCTTGAGCTCTATTTCGAGCTTATTTGCTATGACGATATACTTTTCTGCCACGGCCAAACCCCTTATGTTTCTTAACAAAATTATAGGTTGAAGCCCTCGCGCAAAGATACGATAAATATTTGAGGTATTATTTCCAACCCCCGTTTTTGTATGGAATTTTATCCTCTTGCAAAATGCCGAAATAATTATTTTCGGGTAAATATTTTTTATTGTTCAGAATGTCAATGGGAATTTGTAAACTTGCCCTGATATTTCATCGTAAGATTTCCGACATGAGCGCGAAAGATTTTCGACAACAGCTTGTGAAAACGAAGCCAAGCTGCCAAACCTGTACGCTCGTCCGTAAAAAATCCCAAATCTGTATTTATGCAACCTTACCATTCTTGTAACGGCATACGAGATTCGTTGCTGGAATTGCGCCCAGGGTGTTTAGTTGGGGCAGAGTACATCGGGTAAGTAAACGGCCCGAGAAATAACCTCAAAATGTAAAGGAGAATTACTATGAAGAAATTTGTAAAGTTGTTAGTTTCTTCCGCACTCGTTGCAGCTATGGCATTCGGCGTTTGCGCTTGCGGCGGCAGCACACCTACACAGGCACCTGCTCCTACAGATGCACCTGCTACAGAGGCACCTACTACAGAAGCACCTAAGACTGACGAACTCATCAAGGTAGGCATCATCAATAACGATCCTAACGAGTCCGGTTACCGTACAGCTAACGACAGAGACATGAAGGCTACATTTACTAAGGAGAACGGCTATGAGGCTTCTTTCTTCTACAGCCTTAAGAACGAAGAGCAGATCGCAGCAGCTCAGAAGTTCATCCAGGACGAAGTTGACTACCTCTTGATCTCAGCAGCTGGTACATCAGGTTGGGACGGAGTTCTTGAGCAGGCTCAGAAGGCTGGCATCAAGGTTATCCTCTTCGACAGAACAATCGACGCAGACGA
>JAFYJX010000052.1 GCA_017537905.1 Clostridiales bacterium
GTACAGGCTGGCCCTTCTCGTTAGCTTCCTTAACTGTCTTAAGGATAGCTGCATACTTACCGTTCTCAGTCTTAAATACTGCATCGTATTCGTCGACTCTGGCGATAGGTCTGTTTGTAGGGATCTGGATAACGTCGAGGTTATAGATCTGTCTGAACTCGGCTTCCTCTGTGTAAGCTGTACCGGTCATACCGGAAAGCTTTGTATACATACGGAAGAAATTCTGGAAAGTAATGGTCGCAAGTGTCTTGTTCTCATTTGCAACCTTAACGTTCTCTTTTGCTTCGATAGCCTGGTGAACACCGTCGCTGAAACGTCTGCCCGGCATAAGACGTCCGGTAAAGTCGTCAACGATTATTACCTGGCCGTCCTGAACGATGTACTGCTGGTCTTTCTTGAAGTTACCGTTAGCCTTCAGGGCGTTGTTGATATAGTGCTGAAGGTCAAAGTTATCAGGATCTGAGAGGTTCTCGATATTGAAGAACTTCTCTGCCTTTGCGATACCGTTTGCAGTAAGTACCGAAGTCTTAGCCTTCTCGTCCGTAACGTAATCTGCGTCGCCGACGAGCTCATCCATATCGACCTTGTCATCTGTCTCGATAACCGTGTACTGCTTCAAAGTCTTAACGAAAGTATCAGCCTTCTGGTAGAGGTCTGAAGATTCTGTACCGCGTCCTGAAATGATGAGAGGTGTTCTTGCCTCATCGATGAGGATCGAGTCGACCTCGTCGACGATAGCGTAATTAAGCTCTCTCTGGGCGATCTGGTCCTTGCTTACGACCATGTTGTCACGGAGATAGTCAAATCCGAATTCATTATTTGTTCCGTAAACGATGTCGCATGCGTACATGCCCTTACGATCCTTCATGGGGATATCGTGAATGATGAGACCGACGCTCATGTTAAGGAACTTGTAGATCTTACCCATCCACTCGGAGTCACGCTTTGCGAGGTAATCGTTAACCGTTACTACGTGAACACCCTTGCCGGTAAGTGCATTTAAGTAAACAGGCATTGTAGCTACGAGCGTCTTACCTTCACCCGTCTTCATCTCGGCGATTCTGCCCTGGTGGAGAATGATACCGCCGATTACCTGTACTCTGTAAGGCTTCATTCCCAGAACTCTCCAGGAAGCCTCCCTTACAGTCGCGAATGCCTCAGGAAGCAATGAATCCAGAGATTCGCCGTCTTCATATCTCTTCTTAAATTCTGCGGTCTTGCCTGCAAGCTCATGATCTGAGAGCTTGGAATACTCTTCTTCATAGGAGAAGACCTTGTCTACAAGAGGATTGATCCTCTTCAGTTCGTGATCGCTGTGTGTGCCGAAAATGCTTTCAATTAATCCCATTTTGTCCGTTACCCTTTATTGTTTTTGTTCGTTATTTTCTCCGGAAGCTTCCTTGAGTCTCTCAAGTGCCGTTCTGTATCCGCCTTCGGGATTTACATAGCAGTTCTTGACTCTCGAAATGGTCGTGGAGCTGACCTTCGTTGAAGATCTGGCCTTGCCACGCACTCTGCCGGTTGATTTCTTGCCGTTATTAGCCTTGTCAGAAGATGATTCTTCTGCAGGTGAGATCTCTTTGATGATCTCTTCGTAGCTCTTACCCTGTTCGATCCTTCTTACTATCTGCCAACGGTGAAGAAAAGAGTGCAGTTCATTTATCGAGCAGAGATCCACAAAGAACTTATGCATCTCGGTGCTGTCTCTCATAGTCAGCATTGCGTTGTAAAGATCGGTTAATTCCTCTAACTCGCTTTCAGTAAAATGGTTGTCCTTAATGTCGTCCATCTTGTCACCTTTTACCTGTAATTACGATACGACTCTCAGGATATAGTCCCAGATCGGCTTGGCATATCCAAGATATACTGCTGCAAAGATAACCGTAGCAGCAAGCACGAAAAGAATACCCAGAAGCAATCTGGAGAATATAAGATTTGTCTTGGCTTTCCTAAGAGAGTCCCCAATTGAAAGAGACGCCGTCTTGTCGGTAGTAATTTTCGAATTAGCAAGACTGGGACGTCTTACGCTGTTATTATGTCTCAATTTGCTTACCTCCAAACATACCCATACATAATAACAAATTATTATTTTTAATACAATAAAGGGACGGGCATGTCAGTTAATGTATCTTTCCGACGTCCCATATTCGCTTATTTCCAATATAACGCCCTGGACAAAGGCATATCCCTTAAGTTTCTCTATGGTCTCCTTGCCTATCTGGCCGGAATTTTCAGGTATTATAACCTTAAGATGCCTCGAGTCAACTCTGTCAACGCTGTATTTTTGTCCGTTTATCGTGACTGTCTGCGGTTCAAAGTTCTTAAGAGACTTAATATCCGCCATTATCTTCTTTTCGATATTCGAAGTGTCCTGATAGTAAGGCGCCGTAAGATCGATGCTCCTTATGGCCGTAACCTCTCCGCCTTCTACGGAATCCACCACAGGAAACGTCTTTGGCAGATTGGCACCGTATTTGTCCCTGAATGCATCGCCCCTGTCAAAATTATTAAGAGACCAGATATCAGCCTCTCCCTCTTCTTTGTTTTCTTTATGCGCTTCGCCATTGAGCATAAGGACGGGTTCACCGTAAAGGGGAATGACCGAATAGATACTCCTGGTCTTCCTTCCGGCTATAGTAACAACTGAATAGTCAGTAACAACCTCGATGATGTTATGTCTGTCGTTGACTGCAAAATACACATTTATCTCATCAGGCGCAAAGAAGTCTGACCCGCCGTTTCTCTCGATGAAGGCCTTTCTTATCTGGTCTTCCATAGTCTTCGAGAACAATCCCTGAAGTATCAGTTCCTTCAGGGTATGTCCGGTCTTCTTATCAAGCTCCATTCCGACTGATGCCACCTTCGAGATAACGTCAGCACCTTTGGTATTCCCGATCCCAAGGTCAGGAAATGCATTAACCGCCGAGGATACGAGGTCACTTGCAGGAACAGAGACAGGATATAAAAGCGACATCTTCTCGCATGTCTGCTCTACTGCCCTTCTCATCAGGATATCCGTGCGGTAAAAATCTATGGCACTTACGATAGACGCTATAAAGACCAGAGTGATAGTAAATGCGATCGCTGATTCGACAGTTACGCTGCCGCGCTTATTCTTATGTCTCATGGCCGGATCCTCCCGTTTATTCATAAAGCTGGTATGACTTCGTGAGTTTATATGTCTGTCCCCTGAAGTCAGTTTCCAAAGTCAGGCCCTTGTACAGCTTCCCGTAATCTCTTTCCAGAATACCGAGGCTTCTGTGAAGCAAAGTATCCACAGGCACGCAAAGGCAGAAAAGATAAAGGAAATCCCTGTATGTGAATGTAACGAGCTTTTCGCCTTCATATTCAAAGATCACAGCTCTTTTGCCGTGCAGGACAGCATAATATTCTTTCAATGCCTGCACGAGCGAGCAGTAGAACGTAAGTCCGACGGCAATGATCCTGTAATCTATGTTGACCGCCCCTTCACTGACCGCGGAGATTACCGCCGATATTACCCTCGCTATTACTTCCATCGTGTTCCTGAACTTCTCGTTGGCATAGTCCTTGAGCATGCATGAGATTACAAGAACATTAGCTATCAGAAGGCTGATCTCAAGAACGCCTGCATCTGAATCATTTCCTGTGATTATGTATTCACAGTCAGCCTTTTTACCTCCGTGTACTGCATTAAAAGAGGTTCCATTGATCGAAGCATCGCCGTCAGGTCTGTGCAGGCAGTCAAAGTTATAAGCACAGTAGTGTGAGACATTGCCTTTTGCGATCATGCCTTCAGAGTTATCGGACAGAACGGCATATGTTTTCTCGAGTTTGGAAACAGTCCTGAGGATCGACTCCCATTCTGAAACATCGATATTGATATTAATGCCGAAGTCTTTGACGGCATTCTTGTAATCCGTGCTTAAGGAATCTATGCTGTCAGCTTCTTCCGTCAGTTCGTCAATATTAAGGACGTCGCCCGCTTTTTCTATCCATTCTGAAGCCGATTCAGTCCCTGAGAGCATCTTTGAAACATATTCGGCAGCAGGGCTCTTCATAAACTGTCCGACCTTTTTAAGTATCCCCTGCCTGTCAAGCTCGACGATCATGTCCTTATATCCCTGGACAACGCTCTTTAAGCCGATTCCGGTGCCTCTGTACCAGTAATACGAATTGATCGCTTTCTTCAGATCATCACATGTAAATCTCTGCTTCCCGGAAATGAACAATTCAGACTTGGATTCCAGTCCGTTTATCTCCAGAGCCTTTTCGAAGCATTCGTTATCGACTCCTTCTATCGCAAACGCATAAATGCCGTAAACGCTGTAAAGCTGCCTGTTATAGTCGCTCAAAATGGTATCGATCTGGGTCTTAAGCGCAGTGTTTACGCTTAATGCATAATCAAGATTCCAGACAAACGAGAGATAAGTGCATTCTACAAGCACCAGCGCCGACATGATTATCGCCAAAAATATCGTTGAAGTTCCGTGTTTTGTTCTTGTTTTGCGGTTAAGTCTCTTCATTCGCTGCCTCCTTTCCTGCCGAAGCGTTCGAAAGATCGAAAACGGAACCGTAGATCAACCTGAAGTTATCCGAGATACCGGTAAGAAACGTGCAGAGTTTCTCCGGCGAAGCATCATAACAGGCAACGCCCCTGACATTGTTCTTGTACAAAACATCCTTGTCTTTTTCCATATAAAAGAGCTCATTGCCGCCGTCCTTGGCACATTGAAACGAATCAAGAGCAATTGCTTCAGGACCGGTGATCATGAATGCTAACAGGACAAGGATTAGGGAAAAACAGATAGCAGATTCCAGTGAAGACATAAGGCACCTCCTTTTTGGGAGATTCTACAATGGAAAAGCCTTTGATATTCCATACAAAACTCGACAAAAACCGACAAAATCGACAAAATTAAACGCCCGTGAAAACGGACGTCACATGCTGCTCTGATGCCTTTATTTATTACGTTTCAAGGATTATTCCCTGCAAAGATTTCTTTTCTATCCTATTAATAACTAAAACTCGAAGAAAGGATTGAATCTTATCTCGTCTCCGATGGTAGACATGGGACCGTGACCAGGGTAGATCTTAAGGTCAGGATCAAATTTACTGATACGTCTGACAGACTCCATCAGCATCTTCGAAGACCCGCCCGGCATATCCGTGCGGCCGACGGAGCCTCTGAACACAGTATCACCCGTAAACAGCATCTCTTCACCGCCGGCATTTACCAGAAAGCACAGGCTTCCCATCGTATGTCCGGGTGTCTCATAAGCCTTGATCTCGACATCATCATCTCTATATGCCATCTGGCCGTATGTGCCTGCGAGGTTCGAATACTTAAAACTGTAAACAGTTTCAGAACCCTCCATATAGGAACAGTTCATGAAGCCGTTGGTCAAAAGGTCCTTGTCATTGCTGCTGAAGAAGACCTGAGCTGACGGATAAGCTTTGATCCAATCATTAATGTGCTTAATGTGATCGTGATGGCCATGAGTCAAAAATATAGCCTTTACCTGAGCTGCACCTGATTCAAGGCCGTAAACACCTGAATAATCCTCCGCCCTTACAGGAGAAACAGACGGATCAATAATATAAACACCGGACGAGCCGGTGATTAAATACATGTTGGACTCTAACGGTCCTAAGGGAATCTGGATCAGCCTGCTGTCCATTCGCGGTAATCAAGAGCGCCGCTGTCGATAGCGGTAACTAAGATTTCTGCTGAAGCGATATTAGTAGCATAAGGGATCGTATTCTGGTCGCAGACGTCCAAAAGCTCGAAAGGATTGGACTCGCCTACCTGGCGGCCGTCCCTGAGATAAATAACACAGTCGATTCCGTTATATTCTGCTCTGGAAGCCAACTGTTCAAAGCCGCTGGAATAATCTACAGAGAGACCGGAAACTTCCAGATCTGCAGCAGATTTAAGAAGTTTTGCAGTGTTATAAACAGAGATGAGCTGATGTTTCTCAAGCAAAGGCTTGTAAGCAATGCAGAAGTTGACCAAAAGCTCGGTCTTCCTGTTGTCAGCCATCAAAACTATCTTCATCCGAAATCTCCCATTAAAACGATACTGAACAGATTGTACAATAGATTGCGTTTTTGAGCAACTAATTATTATTACAAATCAACAATCCGAAAATTGATTTTTTCACAAACGGCCTGATATTAAGATCCAATTATCAACGTCTTCTTGAGCTTGAAGGCGGCAGGAAATCACCAAACATCGTGCTGCCTTCTCTATAGGTTGTCTTCAGTTTGTTAACCGGCTGGTTAAAATATGCGGCCATAATCTTTTTCGCGATACCAACTGAGGATGAACCCCACTTACCTTTCTCTACCACGAGGGCAAGAGCAACTTCAGGATTATCGTTAGGCGCATAACAAATGAAGAGACCGTTTGAATACTCTTTACGTGTATCCTCGAATCCCGTCTCGGCCGTACCCGTCTTACATGCCATCTTGATCGGAAACTGTTCTTCGTCGAATGACCTGCCGATCGTCGAAGCGTAGTTGTTAGAACCATAAGCACCTGCGATCATTGCTTTTCTTACCACCTGAATGTTCTCTTCAGAAATACCGATATCGACAGCTTCCTGCTGGCCTTCATAAAGGATCGTTCCGTCACTTGCGACAACCTTTTCAACAACATAAGGAGTACAAAGTTTATTTGTAGCGATTCCCGCGGTATATCTGCAAAGCTGGAGGATCGTAAAGCAGTTATCGAACTGTCCGATCGAAGCCTGCGCAGTATTTGACGGGAACCATGTCTTATCGTATACGGACTGTCTTGTAAGTCTCTTATTCTCACGGCTGGACATGACACCTGATATCTCGCCCGGGAGGTCTATTCCTGACTTAACGCCCAGACCGAATCTGTTAGCCATCGCGGAAATATTATCGATACCGGTACGGATACCGAGGATCATGAAATAGATATTGCAGGATTGGGCCATAGCATCATTTAGAGTAAGAGAACCGTGACCTCCGTTAGGGAACTCGAGGCAACGGAACTTCCAACCGTCTACATCATAAGGGCTTACACAGGTAATTCGGGTCTTAGTCGGTGTTATGGCACCGCTCTCGAGGCCGGCCAGAGCCGTGCAGGGCTTAAATGTAGAACCCGGAGCATACATTGACATGATCGCTCGGTTCCACAAAGGAAGGTCTGCAGCAGTGATCTCCTCATAAGCATCTACGCCAAGGTACCATTTAACCTGTTCTTTGGCCTGCTCGGAACCGTAGTTCTGCAAAATAAAGTCATTCGGGTCATAGTTCGGATAAGAACCCATCGCGATAATGGCACCCGTGTTTACATTCATCAAAACGAAAGCACCTGCAGACGCTGTCTTATATCCGGATACGTCAGATTCCTTCTCCTTAAGGATGTATTCCTTAAGCGCTTCCATACCGACTTCCTGAACCCTGGAATCGATCGTAAGATAGACTGTCGCACCTTCTACAGGCTGTACGCCATAGTTGTACGGAACGAAAAGTCCTTCTTCACCGTTTTTGGTCCAGATACTGTACGGCGTCATACCGCTGCTTCCATGCAGATATCTTTCCATCTGAGCTTCTACACCGGCTTTTCCGACGACGTCATCACTCGTATATCCGAACTGGGACAGGTCGGAATATGAAACACTCGAGATCTTTCCGCAATAGCCTAATACATGGCTCATGTAGAGAGCTTCAGAAGAGTATGTTCTGGCATATTCTTTGCCTGCAACGATACCCATATAGTGGTAATTCTGCTCTTCGAATTTTCTGATAAGTTCATCCGGGACATCGGTAGCGATCTTAACCGGCGTACCCTTTACATATGCCCAGTTATCAGAAAAGATCTGGTATCTGATCCTTATGATCCTGTACGCTTCATCGATCGTATAGCTGTTGTCGACATTGAACTTACGACGCAGATAAAGGAAGAAAACGTTCGGGTCGGTCTTTACATAATCGTCAGAGAAAGTAACGATAACGCCGGACGCATAATCCTTAAGGTCAAAAAGATTGGAATCGGTCTGCCATTTCCTGATCTTGGACTCCTCTTTTAAGAACCTTGCCTTGGGATCGAGAACGAAATACTGGTCGAGATCTGATACATGCAGGCAGTGATACTCATCGAAAAGATAAGAGAGCTCCAGACAGAGCGCATTGAGCGAAGCATCGTCCAGATAAGCATTAGCGATCATTACGTTGTTATATTCGTTGGTCGAAGCGAGCAGGACTCCCTTGCTGTCGAAAATATCGCCTCTCGGCGCCTGTGACGAATACTGCCTGATAATACCCGATGAGCTCTCGGAAAGCGTTTTCTGATAGCCTGAGAACTGCAGCTGGATGGTCATGATAAGGATTATCACGCCAAACGTCGAAAAGCCTACGGCCAGAACCAGATATCTGTTGGTAAGGAACTTGAAGGCGCGTCTGATGAACGAACCGGCATCCGCCCTGTTCGCTCTTTCGGCATTATGGTCAAATGCGCCGTAATCGTCTATCAGATTCCGAGCCATGTTCCACCACCCTGACTGTCAATGATCTCATCATCCTTCTTGTTCTTCTTAAAGGACACAGGTCCCAAAAACCTTATAAGCACGATCAACGGAACAGCCGCGATCGTATTAAGCAGCAACTGCGGAAGGAATGAATACAAAAGCGCAGTTAACGGCGAATAAACACTTGTGTAGGAACCTGCCAGCATACTCCATCCGTAAATAAGGAAATATCCGGCCGTCTTATAGCAGAATGTTGCAAAGATTACCGCAACGATAGAAAAAGGTATATTCCTGTGCATTCTATTCGTAAAGAATGACGCACCGACAATACCTGCTGAAAAGAGCGTAAAAGCACCGATAAATGCCGTAACTCTTACCTCACCGTCAAGGCCGATAACAGCCGGAGGCGAGAAAACATCTCTTACGAGACCGCAGATAAAGCCTACTACGGCTCCATCCCAGAAACCGTTGAAATAACCTGCAAGAACAACGAAAACAAAAGTCAGGTCTGCAACCTGCCCCAGAAAGCTGAACGAATCAGGGAACGAAACCTGCAAGGAAGACAGCAGGAAAATATAGATCGCATAAACGATCACTTTCCTGACCCTTGATCTTGTATTTTCGTTTACCAAAAACATTAATCAATTACCCTTGAGTGGCAGAAGGATCCGTCTTATCCTCAGGCTCAACATACGGAACCATGATGAACACGTCTTCGAGTTTTCCGATCTGTGAATAAGGCCTGATCGTGGCAGTAACATCCAAAGGATTGGAGTTATCGACCGACTCGACTTTTCCGATCGGGATACCTTCAGGGAAAAGGCCGCCGTCGCCTGAAGTAACGATCTCCATTCCGGGTTCGAGACGGGCATCAGGATCGATGTTCTTAGCAAGGCACAATCCCCTGTTCTTAAGCTCGGCGTCACCATATACCATGAATGTAGCACCGTTAACGGCATTAACCTTTGCAGCAACCGCAAAACCTTCGTGGAGAAGCGGAAGCACTCTCGATTCGGTATCAGAAGTCTCGATAACTCGTCCTACCAGGTTCATCTCAACGTCAAGAACCGGGTATGAGTTGCCTTCATCAAGAACGATACCGTCTGCTTTTCCCGCATTAAGCCTGATCGTAGAGAACCACTCGTCTGATTCTCTGGAAAGGATCGAAGCACCGAAGATAACGTAGTTGCTGAACATATCCTTGATATGAAGCGCTTCTTTAAGTTCTTCGTATCTCAATGCAGCCTCTTCGTTCTGTGTAAGGTGATATCTTAAGTCTGCGATCTGCTCCTTAAGAGCTCTGTTCTCTTCTCTTATCGCAACACCGTCAGTAATAGCCGACCAGAAGTCGGTTATTGTGTCGCCGGCTCTCTTAACGATCGACTGTGAAGGAGATCCGACAAGCTGGACGGGCTTTAAGAAATTCTTTACAGGACTTCCGGGAATCAGGCTCAATATAGCACCCGCCGCCAGTAAAAGCAGAACGATAAGTGCTATGAACCATTTGGACTTTAAAAGCTTTTTCAAGACTATTCCCCTGACTTAAAACAGATCAGCCCTTCTTGCCGCAGCAGTTCTTGTACTTCTTACCTGAACCGCACGGACAAGGATCGTTACGTCCGATATGCTCGGAATGAGCCATATTGCTCTCACGATATTCCTTTGTGATCTCATTTCTCTTCTCTTCGGAGAGAATATCCTTCCATGCCTTGATGTTGTAGAGCCAGTCAGCCTTTGCATCACGCATGTTGTAGTAGAGCTTCTCGTAATCGATATCAAGCTTGATCTCATAGTTGTCATCGATAGCTTCCATATCAAGATCGTCACCGTTCTTAAGGCTGGACTTGATGCCGTCGATGAATCCTACGAATACATCCATGGAATCCTTAGGGAACTCGAGCTTTCTAGCGAGCTCAGCAGCTGTTCCGCTCAGGAATTCACCGTTATCAGGATATGCGCCTAAGATCTTCTCATAAGCGACCTTCTCGAGCGCATAGTAACGGTTGATGTATTCCATATATTCCTGTCTGTTGGAAGCGTCCTCTGACTTATCCATCCATGTCTTGTAATAACCCATTTTCAAAAATCCTCCAAATTATTAAAGCTTAGCAGCTACAGCCTTAAGGAATTCCTCGGTTGTAACCGTCTTCTTGTTGTCGTTATCAAGGAGATTGTTGAGGTCGCCAGTGATAATGCCTTCCTCAATAGTCTCGATAGAAGCCTTTTCGATCTTGTCAGCGAAAGCTTCGAGCTCAGGAAGCTCATCAAGCTGAGCTCTCTTCCTCAATGCTCCGGACCATGCAAAAAGTGTAGCCATAGGGTTAGTAGATGTCTGCTCACCCTTCAGGTGTCTGTAGTAGTGTCTGGTAACAGTGCCGTGAGCTGCCTCATACTCGTAAACGCCCTTAGGTGAAACGAGAACGGATGTCATCATGGCAAGAGAACCGCAGGCAGAAGCAAGCATATCGCTCATAACGTCGCCGTCATAGTTCTTAAGAGCCCAGACAAATCCGCCGGAAGAACGCATAACTCTTGCTACGGCATCATCGATAAGTGTGTAGAAATATGTGATTCCTGCTGCTTCGAACTTATCCTTGTACTGTGTGTCATAGATGTTCTGGAAGATCTCCTTGAAACGTCCGTCGTACTTCTTGGAGATCGTATCCTTTGTAGCGAACCAGAGATCCTGCTTTGTATCCAGTGCATACTCGAAGCATGATGTTGCGAAAGCGGAAATGGACTTATCTGTGTTGTACAGACCCTGTACAACGCCTGAGTCCTTATATTCAAAGATCGTCTGGCTTTCCTGTCTGCCGTCGGGATAAGTGAGAACAAGATCTGCTCTTGCAGGTCCGTCTACAAGGAACTCCGTGTCTCTGTAAACGTCACCATAAGCATGTCTTGCGATAGTGATAGGCTTTTCCCAGCAGGAAACGAAAGGCTTGATGCCCTTAACAAGGATCGGAGCTCTGAAAACAGTACCGTCGAGGATAGCTCTGATGGTTCCGTTAGGGCTCTTCCACATTGTGTGAAGGTTGTACTCGGTCATTCTCTGCGCGTTAGGTGTGATAGTTGCGCACTTAACTGCAACGCCGAGCTCATTTGTCCTGTTAGCTGCATCGATAGTAACCTGGTCAGCTGTCTCGTCTCTGTGCTTGAGTCCCAAGTCGAAATACTCAGTCTTCAAATCAACATAAGGTAAAATGACAATGTCCTTTATCTGCTTCCAAATAATTCTTGTCATCTCGTCCCCGTCCATCTCTACAAGCGGGGTTTTCATCTGAATCTTAGCCATAAGATCTCCATTCTTATAAATAATACTAGAAGATTTTAAGACATAAGCCCCCTAACGTCAAATAGGATAATGGGGAAAAAACTCATGAATTCAGACTATTTAATTACCGGTCTTTGCTGATGCTTTTACCAAAATTATCTCGAGAGAATAGCGCTCGTCGATAAGACCGTGCTTAAACTCGCTGTCAGAGTCAGAAGCGGCCAGATAAAGCGAAATAAGGCTCTTCATATTGAAGTTCTGGGCCTGGGAGCAGAGTTTCCTGGCTCTGAAATCATTCATTCCGGTCCTGTCGACCAGAACATTTGCATTTCCTGCCTCCTTGGCCATTATCAATGCCTTTATGTGATTTACGATGGAAACCCTGATCCTGGGGAGCGGCTCCTTGTTCGCGATGAGTTTATCAAGCGTTCCGAGAGCAGCCTTGGCATTTCCCGTACCGCAGGCATCCATTATGTCGAAGATCTTGCCGCTTAAGTCCGGAGGGCAGCAGAGTTCAACGATATCCGGCGTTACTTCCGAATAACCCTTGCCCTGGCAGTAAAGCGTAAGCTTATTGATCTCGTTTACGAGCTCCATCATGTTGTTGGCACATCTTGAAGACATTGATGATGCTGCTTCATAGCCGATCTTCAGGTTCTCTTTGGCAAATCTCTTGGAGATCCATCCCGTGAGCTCATCTTCTTCAAAACCGCTCATCGAAGCGACCGTTCCATACTGGCAGAAAGCCTTAAACGCTTTCTTTCTGCTGTCTACGGTCTCCTCGAAAAATACGACGACCGCGGAAGACGGGATATCTTTAAGTATTTCAATATCCTTATCGGACAATTCCTTATTGGGAAGCCCCGACTGCTTAATGACAACAAGCCTTTTAGGCGACATCCAGGGTGGCATTGAGACGAGCTCTTCGAGCTTGCCCATATCAAACTTATCCCCTGTCCTGGTGTCGATAACGGCATAATCCATATCCTCGGCACCTTCACCGAGACAGGATTTCTTAAGCATTGAGATCGCACCGTCGAGCATATAGTTCTCGGTGCCGTATAAAAGAACAAGACCTAAGGAATCAGCCTCTTTGCTGATCTTTGCAAGCATCTGCCGGGAATTCAAAACTCCCTTGGGTAATGCCTTCGGCTTAGCCAACAACTGCTCCTTCACCGGAATCTGTTGCCGGGCCGCTGCCGTTCTGGGAACCGTCGCCAAACACCTCCGGATACTTGCTCTTAAAGAGAATATCGGTATCTACGTCTTCAGAACATCCGTCGATCCTGCCGATCGAACCAGTCTGCCAGATCGTATAATCGCCCTCATATGTTGTCTGCTTTACATAATGAGCGAGCCAGACATCGTAACCTGCAGGCTGCCAGATTATCTCGAGATAATACTTGCTCGCATAAAGTATAGTCTTATAACCGTTCTGGGCCATAATGTCCGCAAATTCATAGAACAGGTTGTTAATATCAACGATGCTCATCTTATATTTCTGGAAATTCCACCAGCTCTCCCAGTCAAACGCAACAGGAAGATCGATCTGCTTGCCGTCCAAAACCTTAAGGAGCTCTCCACAGTGCTCATGGAGCATATCGATGGTGCTGTCTGTCGAATAGTAATAGACGCCGATCTTAAGGCCTGC
Organism: Clostridiales bacterium; assembly: GCA_017537905.1. The sequence continues at coordinate 13,407 of JAFYJX010000052.1, forward strand.
AGCCTTGGCATCCTTATAGTACTGCTCGAACTTACGGTCCTCGCCCAATTCATTGTTGTTATAGATCATGGCTCTGAGATATACGAACTCGCATCCTGCAGCCTTGACCTTATTAAAGTCGATATCTCCCTGATATCTGGAAACATCGATACCATAAGCAATATCGCTGCCCGGGTATCTGTCCATGAAATCACTGTACTTCAGCGTCTTGTGCGTATCAGAGCCGCCGCCTCCTCCGCCGCCGGTATTGCTGGGCTTATAGACCTTGACCGTCATCTTGCCGGTCTTTGTATTACCTGCATCATCAGTCAGCGTGATCGTGATCGGATAGCTGCCAACTGTGTTGGTATCAACTTCGCCTTCAACCTTGATATCTACATCGGCATCACAGTTATCGATATAGCCGATATGTTTCTGAATATTAAAGTCATTACCAACCTTAATGCTCACAGTCTCAGGAAGGCTTAAGAACATAGGCGCCTTGGTATCTTCTTCAGGCATATCCATATGCGGCTTGGCCGGAGTGGGACTCGGAGAAGGCGTCGGCGTATCCGTCGGTGTGGGGCTTGGAGTAGTCTCCGTCGGCTCGGTGGTGGTAACAGTCGGAACATCTTCGCTGCCGCTGCCTATGCCTTCAGGAATCTTGCAGCCTGTCAAAGCCGACATGGAAATAGCGGCCGTGATGGAAACGGCTGCCAAAAACCTCAATGTTTTACGTATATTAATGCTCATAATCTCCAATCCCCGGACCAGCTGTCCGGATGCTCTCCTAATTATCCTAACTTTTCGATTATAACAAATTGCAACTGTTTTCCAGTGTGGTTTATGGGACAAATTAAGGCAAAGGATTTTTACATTTTGTTGTTTTGCGCAGGGTCCAACTAATATTCCAGCACCACCGCCCCTTCCTGATCGGTCCTGAACACCTTGCATCCGGCTGATTCTAAGCGTTCGAGCGTGGCGGGCGCCGGGTGCCCGTAGAAATTGTGCGCGCCCACAGAGATAACAGCGATCCGGGGCGAGGCTGCGGCCAGGAAATCCTGATTTGAGGAATATTTCGAGCCATGATGGGCGACTTTTAAGATGTCGCAGTCAATGTTGACGCTGTCAGATAAAAGCCTGTCTTCCGTGAGCTTGCCGATATCGCCGGTAAAAAGAATAGAAGTGTCTTCTTTGCCGCTGACATGAAGCATCAGGACAAGACTGTCTTCGTTGCCGGCGCCGCAGCTTGAATACGGATACAAAACATCAATATTTACCGTTTCAGATAACGCTATCCTGTCGCCTGCCAGAACAGGCTCTAATTGAGCAAGGAACAAGGTTTTCTCAGCATTGTTCAGGCCGGTGGACTTAAAGAAATCCAGGACGTCTTTGTCGCGGTCATCAGAACCAGGCACATATGAAGTCAGGATCGTTTTTGTCCTTCCCTGAACGCACAGTGCTGCGATTCCGCCTGAGTGGTCGACATCCCAGTGGCTCATGATGCAGACATCAACCTGGTAAATGCCGTAATAATCAAGCAGATCACATACTGTCGAAGCGCCTTCTTCATAGGTTCCGGCGTCGATCAGGCAGGTTACATCAGGTGTCATGATCAGGCAGCAGTCTCCCTGCCCGACATCCGCGAAAACTATTCTGCACGAAGGCCTGTTTACTATCGAAACGACATTAAAGCCGATCATTACAGCCAGCACCAGACAGGAAAGCTTCAAAAACAGGCGTTTCATAACGCATGGAGGCAGGAAGAAAAGGAAAACTACGACTCCTAATAACATTAAAAAGCCGCCAGACAAATGAACAGGACTTGAGCCGCGTTCGCTTATCTTACAGCCGAAATCCACAATATGCAGAAGGAGCTTCAGGCAGACATGCAAAGGCGATGACAAATATTCAGAAAATGCAGGAAAAAGTACGCACAGGAAGACACACGGGACAAAACAGGTGCAGGCCAGTCCGGCAACAAAGGAACCTGCGAGCTGGATCAAAAGGTGCTCTATATCCGGTCTCATGGCTATTTCCGACCAGAAAGGGATCATGCCGAGACCGGCGCTTACTGCAAAAGCAAAAAGAGACGAGACTTTCTCGCCAAGACGGATACGCATCAGCAGATCTGTCAGCCTGCCGCTGTACACCTTTATTCCCAGCACTGCGCAAAAACTCATCTGAAAGCACGAAGACAACGGACAAAACGGATCTGCGAGAGTCATTACAAGCGAAGCAAGGCTTAAGGCCGAAAGCCAGTCTCTTTCAGCGAAAAGGCAGATGCTCATGATGGCGGCTCTTGTGACCGAATCGCTCCACCCTGTCATGCATCCGATCAGAATGCAGAACAGAGAGTATACGAAGAAAGCACTTCTGCGCTTTAGTCTTAAGCTGTTAAGCAGCATCGGGAGGCATACCAAAAAGCCTGCAAAATGGGTTCCTGACACAGCCAACAGGTGCGAGCAGCATGACATTTTGAAATCCCGCCTGATATCACTTGAGATCAGCGATTTATCACCCACGCAGACTGCGGCCGCCAAAGCTCTCGAAGCAGCGTCAAAGCCTTTGGTCACTGCATTTATGGCATTTTTCCTTAATCTGAAAAACATATTTCCGAGTCTGCCGGCCAAACAGTCAGGAAAACCGGCCTTGCCTGCTATTTCAAAACTATCGCAGGTAACCACATATAAGATGCCCTGTTTTCTCAGGTATCCGCGGTAATCAAATTCACCGGGATTGCCTGCTTTCTCAGGCTCTTTTACCTTTCCTGTCACGATAAGGGTGTCGCCCGATCCGAGCGTTGAAAACCTGCTGTCAGAACCATAGTATTTCAGAACTGCATAAGCACCGCCGTCCAGCTTTACAACGACATCCGTATCACCTGCCAGATCCCGCGACAAACCGGTGATCCGGCAACAGAATTCGTCCTGACCAAGATCCTGAACAGCATTAAGTCTGGAAGAAATATAGAACCCGCTGTAAAGCAGTATTGAACAGAGCATTATTCCCATCAGAAACACATTAAAACCATTGGATTTACGGGCATAACAAACGCACAGGCATATCACCAAAAGGCATAAACAAATAGAAGGGACCAAAGAACCTGACAGATAACTAAGAAAGCAGCACGACAACAATAAAACCGCAGGAAGAAGCAAAGGCCTCTTAATGAAAGCCTGCCCAAGATTGGCAAGATCTTTAAGAGCAGATCTTACGAATAGCGTGAGGCGTTCTGAAAGGCTCAGATGCCTTATCTTTCCTGTCGTTTTGCCATAAAAGTCGTTCATGTTAAAATTCTAATGCGGGGCCTTGTCGGTTTTAGTCTCAACTTTTGGAAAAAACCGACAGAAAAACCGACAAAACCGACAACATCTACAATTTGGACAGAGTTATAGACATGGCAATTAATTACGGAAAGATCAAACACCTTAAGACCTGCGGTTCCATCAAGGACCTTCCTGACGAGACGCTCCCGGAGATCGTTCTGGCCGGAAGATCCAATGTCGGCAAGTCTTCACTGGTAAATGCCCTTGGAGGCAACAAGAAGCTCGCGAGAGTCTCACAGACACCGGGAAAGACACAGCAGATCATATATTTTGATATGGACGGACAGGCAATACTGGCTGACCTTCCCGGCTATGGCTTTTCGAAGGCTTCCAAAGACAAATCCAAATGTTTTTCCGAACTCTGCGACAACTATTTCAGGGTCAGGAAAGGCATCGACCTGGTGCTTTTGCTGATCGATATCAGGCACGAGCCCTCAAATAACGACATCGGAATGCTTAATTTCCTTAATAGCGCCGGGCTCCCCTATTTTTTGATCTTCACGAAGTGCGACAAGCTTTCTGCGCAGCAGGTCAGAAAGCAGCTTCAGATGATGTCAAACAGCCTTGATTTTGCCGAAGATGCCCGTGTTTTCGCGGTTTCTTCGACTGAAACCAATCCTCAGAAATCAGGAATAAATGATTTAAAGCAGGCCCTCTCTGATGAGGTATGCAAATAATGAACAATCTTTTGTCGACTTTTCGTGCAAATTTTTGTATCACATTGCTTTGAAATATTTTGTTACTTAGATATCATTTAATTAGCT
>JAFYJX010000053.1 GCA_017537905.1 Clostridiales bacterium
AGCTCGTCGTAATCCTTGAAGCATACATATGTGAGAGGCATGAAGCCGTTAGCTCTCTTCAAGTACTTGATGCACTTTGTGTCGGAAGCGTCACCGGGCTGTGCTGCGATGTCTTCGTCAGAGTAGCAGAAAGCCTTTGTAATCTCTCTTGCACGGTCAGGACGGAAGTTGAAGAAGATGATGGAGTCGTTAGGCTTAACGACTGAAACGGGCTTGCCCTCAGCATCTACGATAACTGTAGGAAGAACGAACTCGTCCGTTACGCCGCCGTCGTAAGAAGCCTGCATAGCAGCAACGGGGTCTGTAGCCTTAACGCCCTCGCCCAAAACGAGTGAATCATAAGCTGTCTGGATTCTGTCCCAGTTGTTGTCTCTGTCCATTGCATAGTAACGGCCGGACATGGAAGCAACCTTACCTACGCCGATCTCAGCCATCTTGTCGACAAGAGCCTGGAGGTAATCCTTACCGGATGCCGGAGGTGTGTCACGTCCGTCGAAGAAGGGATGAACGTAAACTCTGTCGAAACCCTCTCTCTTGCAGAGCTCCAAGATCGCATAGAGGTGTGTGTTGTGTGAGTGAACGCCGCCGTCAGAGAGGAGACCCCAGACGTGGAGGTCGGAATTCTTCTCTTTGCAGTTGTTGATGGCGCGGAGGAGGTCCTCGTTCTTAAAGAAAACGCCGTCCTCGATATATTTTGTAATGAGTGTCAGATCCTGGTAGATAATTCTTCCGGAGCCGATATTCATGTGGCCAACCTCGGAGTTGCCCATCTGGCCGTCAGGAAGTCCGACTGCGAGGCCGGATGCGAAGCCCTTAACATAAGGGCACTCTGCCATAAGCTTGTCGATTACGGGAGTATTTGCCATAGCGATAGCGTTGTACTCCTTGGTATCGGAAAGTCCGAAACCGTCAAGAACCATAAGTACTACAGGTCTGCGTTTCATAGTATTCTCCTTTGTATTTAAGTTAACTTATATCTGGTTGCCGGCCGTAAAACGGTTGAGGCCTTCGTCGTACGAGAATCCCGCGTTTGCCAGCGTGCCGGCAATGTCATCTTCGTTCACGCCCAGAGAAGCGCAGAGCTCTGACAAGCTCGAAAAATTATCTCTAAGCTGCGTATTTACATAGCTCAAAAGCATGAACGGATCTTTGGGCAGGGACATCTCATATCACCTCTCATCATTTTGACCGGCGACATTTTAACATATTTATTAGGCGCGTGCTCGAAAATATCTGCCCATTTATAGCGGATTCCGGACGCTTCCTTTGTACAGTTTGTCACGACTAACTAACAAGCCCCGCCCTTATCGCGAAAACCATAATTCTCTATGTGGTATTCCACATAAGAGTCCATGCCGCTCTTCGCCTCATATTTCATTATGTGGAATTCCACATAAGAAATTAGGGATAAAAACATGTGTGTCGCGCCGCAGTAATCAGGGACAAAATATGTGTGTCGCACCACTATTTCAAAATTTATTAAAAGAAAGGAATCCATTTCAAGTTCATTTTAGGTTGGAGGATTAGACTTGGCCATAATGGTACAAGAATGAACGAAAAAGGAGTCCTAATAAATGGAACATCAGCGTCGGAAAAAGAAGATCAAAAAGTCAACGATCATAAAGATAGTTGTCTCTGTGACTGCAGCAGCAGTAATCCTCACAGGTGTGGTTATCTACCTGCAGAAGAGCGTTAAGAGCAAGTTTGCGAAGTCATCAGAAGACACGATCAAGTCGGCAACCGTCGAGACAGGTTCTGTCAGCACCACCGTTTACGGCAAAGGCAGACTTCAGGACGATGACGTGGAGACACAGGAAGTCCCTGACAGCGTCAAGCTCACAGAGCTGAAGGTCGAAGTCGGAGACACAGTCAGCAAGGGCGACATAATCGCCACGGCAGACCTCTCCACCGTTTTGTCTGCTATGTCTGAGACACAGGCGAGCATTGATTCGCTCGACAAGAAGATCAAGGATGCCTCAGATGACGAGGTCGACAGCAGCATCAAGACAACAGTCGCAGGCAGAGTCAAGAAGATCTTTGCTGCAAAGAACGATGACGTCTCCGCAGTCATGATCAAGAACAATGCATTGGCGCTCCTTTCGATGGACGGATACATGGCAGTCGATATCGACGCTTCCGCACTCGTTGCAGGCGACAAGGTTAAGGTAACAACTTCCAAGAATAAGACTTACGACGGCACGGTCGAGTCGAAGTCCGGCAGCAAGGCAACGATCATCCTCACCGATGACGGCCCGGCTTACGGCGATACGGTTACAGTTAAGACTAAGGACGGCACAGAGCTCGGCACAGGCGAACTTTATATTCACGACCAGCTCGCGATCGTAGGCTATGCCGGAACGATCAAGTCCGTTTCAGTCAAAGAGAACCAGAAGCTCAGCGCCGGCAAGGAGATCTTCACGCTTAAGAACACTTCTTACACAGCAAACTACGAGCAGTATTTAAGCGAGCGGAAAGACCTCGAAGAGACTCTCCTCTCACTTACAGCGATCTACAGATCAGGCGCGCTCACGGCTGATTACGACGGCACGATCAAATCCATCCCCGATCTGGACGATTCAGATGACGAATCCTCAGATGATACAAGCACTTCTTTCGAGATCTGCCCCGACAAGACAATGACGGTTTCCGTCAGCATCGACGAGACAGACATCCTCTCCCTCTCGGTAGGCCAGAAGGTTGACGTCACGGTTACTTCCATAAGCGACGAGACTTTCGAGGGCGAGATCACAGAGATCGATAAGACGGGCACAAGCTCCAGCGGCGTTACGACATATACGGCTTCGATCCGCATCGAAAAGGCTGACGGCATGTTGGCCGGCATGAGCGCTTCTGCGAGCATCTCGATCACAGGCGTCGAGAACGCGCTCATCATCCCCGTTGACGCACTTAACAAGACGAGTACCACAGCTTATGTCTATACATCATACGATGAGGAAAACGAGACTTTCGGCGGCATGACCGAAGTCGAATACGGTATCTCCAACAGCAACTATGTTGAGATCAAGAGCGGCCTTAAGGAAGGCGACACAGTCTACTACAAGGAAAAGACTACATATAATTTCCAGATGCCCGGCGGCTTCGGCGGCGGCAATTCTTTCCCCGGCAGCGGCTCATCCGGCAACTCCTTCCCGGGCGGCGATTTCAGTGGCGGCAATTTCCCGGACAGAAGTTCCGGTAACTTCCCTGGCAGCGGCTCAAGTTCAGGACGTTCCAGCAAAAGGAGTAGTAACTGATGGCTAAGTTTAAGACGATACAACTCCGCGATGTCTGCAAGAACTATCAGGTCGGAACTGAAGTCATTCATGCGTTAGACCACGTTTCCTTAGACATCTTCGAAGGCGAATTTGTAAGCATAATCGGTCCTTCGGGAAGCGGCAAATCCACACTGATGAACATCATCGGCTGCCTCGATATCGCTGACGACGGCGCATATGCATTAGACGGCATTCCGATCGAGGATTACACGGAAGACGAGCTCGCGGCAGTAAGAAATAAGAAGATCGGATTCGTTTTCCAGAACTTCAATCTGATCCAGAAACTGACGGCAGAAGAGAACGTCGAGCTCCCTCTCATCTATCAGAAGATGAAGCGCGCTGAACGTGACAAGAAGGTCGAAGAAGCCTTAACGCGAGTTAAGCTCGAGCACAGATCTTCACACTATCCGACAGAGCTCTCAGGCGGCCAGCAGCAGAGAGTTGCGATCGCGAGAGCAATCGCGACAGGCCCTTCCCTGATCCTCGCAGACGAGCCTACGGGAAACCTGGATTCACAGACAAGCAAAGAGATCATGGATATTTTCAAAGAGCTCCACCGCCAGGGAAATACCATCGTTCTCATCACACACGACCCTGATGTTGCCAAGCAGGCTGAGCGCAGCATCAACATATTAGACGGTAAGATCACGGAGGTAAGAAGATATGCTGACGCTTAAAATGGCTCTAAAATCCATCGGCAGCAACAAGCTCCGTGCATTCCTCACGATGCTGGGCATCATAATAGGTGTCATGGCATTGGTAATCCTCGTAAGCCTCGTTAACGGCGCGACGGGTTCTGTAACCGAATCAATCTCGAGCCTCGGAAAAAACATGCTTACGGTCACAGTTTCGGATAACAAGGGCTCGCCTGTCGGGCTAGAAGACCTCACCTCCTGGATGACCGACGGCACAGTCGGAAGCGCAGCTGCCTACAGCGAAGAGAGCTTCACCGGCAAGTACGACGGCAATTCCGCAACAGTCGATGTTTATGGCGTAAGCTCCTACTACGACGACATTCAGGGCTTAGAGCTCCTTCTCGGAAGATTCATCAAGGATACAGATGTTGATAACCACACTTATGTGACCGTCATCAACGAAGGCCTCGCTTCAGAACTCGTCGGATATTCCGACTGCATCGGCGAGGTGATCACGATCAACGGAACGAAGTATACAGTCGTCGGCGTCATCAAGGACGACGACAACTCCCTGACGCGTTCGTTCAAGAGAGATTCACTTGTCGCTTATATTCCTTACACGAGCCTCGTCAGAATGAGCGACAGCGCGACAATGGAGATCACATCTTTCTATGTCAGCGCGCCCGAAAACAGCACGACCGAAGCAACCGAAGCAGTTATGGAACAGATCCTCTTAAAGCGCTTCGAAGAAGACGAAGACGCATTCAGCATCAGCTCGACTGACGCACTCGAAGACGCAATGAGTTCAGTAACTTCCGCGCTTGCAGTGCTCCTCGGCGGCATCGCAGCGATCTCACTTATCGTAGGCGGAATCGGCATCATGAACATCATGCTCGTAACCGTTACCGAGAGGACCAGAGAGATCGGTATCCGTAAGGCGATCGGTGCCAAGAAGCGCGTTATCCTACAGCAGTTCCTGCTCGAAGCTGTCATTCTCTGCATGATGGGCTGCGCTATCGGTATCGGCATGTCGTGGGCGATCTTAAGAGTCATCGGCATCGTCGTTTCGAGCCTCAGCATCACATTCAAGATGAACGGTACAGTCATCCTTGTCGCAGTCGGCTTCTGCTTCCTGATCGGAATCATCTTCGGTCTCTACCCTGCAAACAAGGCAGCGAAAATGAAGCCTATCGATGCACTTCACTACGGAGGTTGATCTTAAATGAAAGTATTTAAATCAAAGTTGTTCTATACGATCGTTCTTATCGTATTCACGGTCCTCATGATCGCTACGATAATCCTGAAATTCGCTCTGCCTTCAGGCTCTTCTAAGTCCGGCAGGAACATGCCGTCAGGCTTTAACAGCTCGTCGGATTTCCCGGGCTTCCCCCAGAGCGGCAGCGGCGACAGCGGAGATTTCAACCCCGGTAATTTCGGCGACTTCGATCCCGCGAACATGCCCGAAGGTTTCACGCCCGGCAATTTCGATCCTGATAACATGCCTGAGGGATTCGATCCTTCAAATTCGGGATTCACGAGACCCGGCAACGGTTCTTCAGACTCTGACTCTGATTCAGATTCCAAGAAGCCTTCCAGACCTGACAGAAGTTCCTCTTCTGATTCCGATTCTGATTCAGATTCCAAGAGACCTTCCATGCCCGGCAACGGCAATTTCCCTTCACGTTCTTCTTCGAAGAGCAGAGGTTTTGCAGGCGTGATCAATAAGATCTGGATCCCTGTAGTCATCGTCTGCGCGCTCGTCGACGCATTCTGCATCTTCATGCTGATCCGCCTTTCGAAGAAGAAGGGCGCGCCTTCACAGATCAACATCGGTGAGAAGGAAAAGAATATCGTTCCTCTCGAAGGACAGGTAACAGAAACAAGCGAAGATGAAGTCCAGACTCCCAAGAGAAAGCATAAGCTCTGGATCCTTATCTTCATTCCCATCATCGCAGGTGCGATCATCCTCAGAATGATCCCTACGACAAGCGGCAGCAGCTCTTCCATCACAGTCAAGGAACAGCTCGTTACCGTTGACGCTGCCACAAAGACCATCTCCAACACGTTTCTTGCAGGCGGCACATTAGAGACAGAGAGCACAAAGTCTTTCACGCTCCCCGGCGACATCACGATCGAATCTTATGCGGTTTCGAACGGTGACATCGTAAAGGAAGGCGACCTCATCGCGAGAGTCGACAAGGCTTCCGTCATGATCGCCATCAGCGATATCAAGACACTTATCGCTGACCTCGACAAAGACCTTAAGAAGACTGCCTCCGACAAGGACTATTCGAAGATCAAGGCGCCCGCAGCAGGCCGCGTTAAGGCTATCTATGCAACGGCAGGAACGTCTGTCGTCGATACCATGACAGAAAACGGCGCTCTGATGCTCATCTCCCTTGACGGTCTCATGAAGGTAGAGCTCACAGGCGTTGCGAATCTTCAGGTCGGCGACACAGTAACTGTCCGCCTCTCTAACGATAAGGAAGAGACAGGCCGCGTAGCATCTGTCGTTGACGGCGTTACAACAGTAACTATCTCTGACAGTTCCGCTTCTTACGAAGACAAGGTAACTGTCCTTGATTCCGATAAGAATGTCATCGGCACAGGTACTCTCGACATCAACAGCTGCCTTAAGATCACAGGTTATCAGGGCATCACGAGTAAGGTCCTGGTTAAGGTCGGCGATTCTGTTAAGACAAACGCGGAGCTCATTACCCTTACGAAAAAGGTTCATTCGGCTGATTACGATTCCCTGATGAATGCTCGAAAGACTTTAAACGACCAGATGATCAAGCTTTTCGAGATCTATGAAACAGGCGAGATCAGAGCTGAGAGATCAGGCGAGATCTCAGGCCTCGACGAGAGCATTCCGCTCGACACGACACCGAGCGATTACGACACGGCTGAGACTGAGTCAACAGCATACAAGAAGACTGACCTGATCGTGCCTTTCAATAACGAGGGCGAAGATCCCACAAATTCAGGCGAACAGGGAAATGGCGAGCCTGATGAGACAGATCCAACGCAGGATCCCAACCAGAATACGGACCCTAACCAGGATCCTAACCAGAATACTGATCCGAATCAGAACACAGATCCCAACAATCAGAACGTTGATCCGAATCAGAATACTGACCCCAACAACCAGAATGTAGATCCGAACCAGAACACTGATCCTAACAATCAGACGGTTGACCCGAACCAGAATACGGATCCCAACAATCAGAATGTCGATCCTAACAACCAGAACGTAAATCCCGGCCAAAACGGCGGCCAGCAGGGCCAGGGTCAGCAGGGTCAGTATCCCAACATGCCCAGCGGCTGGTCTTTCCCGAGCGGCAAAGGATTTAACTTTGCTTCGTCCGGAATCCCTTCAGGCTACGGCAACACTTCAGGTTATACGGGAACAGTTCCCGCAGCTGCAACAACACAGCAGGAAACAAATTACAAGGTTACCGAGAACACGATCTACAGCATCAAACCCCAGAACAAAATGACGATCGACATCAGCGTCGACGAGCTTGATATCAGAGAACTTAAGCTCGGCCAGGAAGTTACAGTCACGTTGGACGCGCTTTCAGGACAGAGCTTTAAGGGCACTATCGTATCGATCGGTTCCGAAGGAACATACGAAGACGAAGGCAACACAAAGTACACGGTTTCCATCTCCGTCGACAGAACAGAACAGATGCTCTCCGGCATGAACGCAGGCATCGCAGTCGACATGGGTGACAGCGAAGAGTGCCTCACGGTTCCGGTTGCAGCATTGGTCGAGAAAGGCGGAAAGACATATGTCTACACAAGCCACAACGAGAAGACCGGTGAGCTCGGTGATCTGAAAGAAGTCACAACGGGCCGTTCCAATGGTACTGATGTGGAGATCTTAACCGGTCTTACAGCCGGCGACAAAGTCTACTACCGCTATGCGGACAGTATTGAATATACTTTCTAAAACGCATAGCTTCCAGGCATCCAAAGCAAAAAAGCAGCTCGCATTCCGCAGCTGCTTTTTTGTTGTTTAATATCAGTTCCTGCCGATCATAAGAAAGGTGCTCCGGCATCATAGTCAGACATCTCGGTAATATCGACCGGAAGCTCTAATCCGATCTTCTCTTCCTTATAATTCAACTGTCTCGAACGGCCTTCATTGCCGGTCTTATCGATCGTAAACGCCTGCATCGTGTTATCTTCCAGAGAAATAAACGCGTGACCAATACCTTCAGGAATTAAAACCGCAAGCGCATTGTCAGCATTTAATTCCAGTGATTCCCACTTAAGATACGTAGCGGAATCTTTCCGAAGGTCAATAAGATAATCCATGCCGCTGCCCTTCACGACCGTAACGAGCTTTTTCATCGGCTCATTTTCTTCGCGGTAATGAATGCCGAAGAAAGTGCCCTTTTTGGGCATGTCGTAAATGCGCGTTTCCTTGGAAGCATAACCTTCTATTCCGTCTTCGTAGACATAAGTCATCAGACCACGGTTATCAGTGCGCGACTTGAGTTTATAGACCTTTACAACGTCGAAAATCGTCTTAACAAGTTCCATATTTCACACCGTCTCGTCAGGATAGCTCCAGAAGCCGCCCTTGTGGAAGTTCTCATTTCCGAGAGGCTTTGCGGTGAGCTTGAAGATAACGCAGCCATCAGGACAAACGACAGTCTTCGTGTACTTGGAATCGCCGCCCAAATTCTCCAGATCGCCGCCGCTTCTAACCGCTTCCATCAAGGGATATAGCATCATCATGGTCTTTGAGCAGATACCGCATCCGTTCTGGTTTACAGGGCAGCCGTAAGTGCATGTATATTTGTCGCCGATCTCCTCGCCGTTCCTGCAATAATTCTCAGTCTTATCACCGTGCAGAAAACCTGTTACTTCAACGGTAAATTCGTATTCTTCGTCGTACCACTTTTTCATGTCTTTGCTGTCTCCCAAGTCTCAAAATAATCCCTGATCGTCTTTCTGAAGGCCACTGCGAATATTATACCAACAACGACAGCAATCAGGTGAAGAAGCATCGACCAGATTGTTGTTACGCCTGCCACACTCGGACTTAATGCAATAACCAGAGTCATAATAGCGAGCGGCATCAGGAAATAAAAAGATATCTGCTTGAACAGCTTTCCGAATCCGAACTTCTTACCCATAACGAACAGGATCAATAATCCGACAGGAACGAAAGAAAAAGCCAGGCCTGAAGCCCCTTTGCAGATGCTCTCTTCGCCTTCAGGAGTAATTGCCGCACACATGATGAATGTGGTCGCAATATCAGCCAGCCACGCTGCTATGGAAAGGATCAGAAACTTCTTTGTCCCGATTACTTTTTCGACCAGAACGCCGAAAGGAAGAACCAGCATAAGGTTGTAAATCAAATGTCCTATTGATAACCGTGATGACTCAACACCCAGTTCCGGCGGGATCTGTTCCTGCGGCGTGTAGTGTTCAAACATATAAGTTATGAACTGCCACGGATTCCTGACCGGATAAGTGAACGAGAAATTATCGCCCACAGCCGGAACCAGCACTGAAATTACGGTAATTCCAATGCACATCAAAGCAATAATGATCGATACGACCGGCACGGTCTTATTGAGATAAATGTTTCGAATTTTCATCTTTTATTACCCCCCCCAAATCAAAATCCTAATGTCTTTTATTTTGTTTTCACATTCTTACTATTCCTTTGAAATACATACATTGCGCCCGTTACAATAACGGCCAGTATCAGTATGTGAAGCACCGTGTGATACACGTCGGGAACATATACTCCGTCTATCTCGAGCCACTTTAATGCGCCTTCGAAATAGCGAGTCTTATTCTCATATCCGTTGCCTGTTATCGTGACCAGTTCGTGGCTCATGAACTGTGCGATGAACCATATTACCGCCCAGCCAAGAACGGCACACTTGCCGATCTTGTCCTTGATGATAAAAAGTACGACGGTAACAAGATAGATAATAAAAAATAGACCGTCATCTATATATGATCTTGTGACCAGATAGCCGTCCATAAAATAGACTCCGGTCATATCAAGGAAGAACCAGATAAGAAGTAATATCTGGCATATCAGAAACATTTTCTTTTTCATTTCTATTATTCCCCCATGTGCTTGTAATAAACCTCAAGCTTAGGCTTGGCTGCGAGATAATACTTCTCGAGCCTCTTGTCGAAATGCTTGCCGAAACTCTCCATCATGATCCTGTCGGCGTCATCGAATGAGAACTTATCTTTATAAACACGCTTACTTACGAGCGCGTCGTAAACATCTGCGATAGCCATGATGCGCGCTTCGATCGGTATCTCTTCGCCCTTTAATCCTTCAGGATAACCTGAGCCGTCCCAACGTTCGTGATGGTAGTGTGCGACATTTACAGCAACCTTGTGGAATGCTTCATTTTCAGTGCCTTCGAGTATGGAATTAACGATGCGCGCGCCTTCTGATGCGTGCTTTTTCATCTCTTCGAATTCCTCCGGAGTAAACTTTCCGGGCTTTCTTAAGACAGCGTCATCGACTGCAATCTTGCCTAAGTCATGCATCGGCGCAGCCTGGATAACGTTCCTGCAGAACTCATCAGTAAGGCCCTCTCTGCCGAAGAGAACGAGGATGTTTTTCTTGTCCGAAGAAGCCTCATTCCTGATCTCGTCAATGAGGATCTTGATAATGTCGCTCGTACGTCTGATGTGACCGCCCGTGGAGTTGTCGCGGCTCTCGACCATGGTTGCCATGCCAAGGATCAGGCGGTTGTGCATCTGGACGATGTTCTCTGTCTTTTTCGCGACCTCGTCTGAGAGCTGGTCGTTATAGTTCGCGAGGAGCTTTACGTATTTTCTGGAATCAGTATCGTCGGTAATGAAGAACTGGTATCCCCTTCTGTGCTTGCCGTCGTAGAGATAACGGATCGTAACGAGCCAGATCTTGTCATCGGCTTCATAGTAGAAATGGTCCTTGGTCTCATCACGCTTGAACTCTTCGAGCCATTTGAAGATAGTCTTCTTTATGACTTCATGCTTGCCCGGATGAGTGTCGACCTTGATGTCGTTGAAGACGGGGAAAACCTTTCTGGCGGACTCATTGGAGCCCAGATATTTGTCGTCGAAATCGAAAGATATAAATCCCGTGTCACCCTTCTTTATAAGCGAATCGACGCCTAAGTCGGTGATGTCGTAAAGGCACAGTCTGTGAACGATGATGAGATATATACCTTGCGCGAAAACATATGAGAACGGCATCGCGTCAATGCCTTCGGGCAGGAGCTTTCCTGCAAAATAGCTTAAGAAAGACACCGTCATCGGGAATGCCAGGAGCAGGATCGTCTTGTTGGAAACATCTTTTTTCTTGATGAGGCTGTATATCATCGCTGAGGCGCTGATAACAACGAAGATCGTGATTACGACATAAGTCAGCGTGTGTGCAAAGCCGTAAGTCTTAATGAGCTTGCCCATGCCCCTGTCGATCTCAAACCTTACCGTTTTGTAGAAGTAAGGCGCGTTGCCGACCGACAGAACGAATGAATAAACGCCCATGCAGATGACGGTCATGAGAGCGCTCTGCCATCTTCTGATATTGATGTGGCAGAGGCTTAAGATGCTCTGGGTAATAAACAGTGTGAGAAAGCACCCTCCGAGATATGTGATCTTCGTAGCAGCGAGCGCGGTCTCGAGATTTCTCGAATGCGCCATTATTGCATAAGCGAGATTTACGATCGGTATGATCGTAAAGATGAGCGAGATGTGCACGTCAAAATGCTTATGCCAGATCGCCAGATATATGAGCGTCAGTAATACTGACAGACCGAATAATATCTCGTAATAAGCCGTCACTTCCAAAACCCTCTCTTCTATAGTTCAGATTCTAACACCGTCAGGGGCTCAGTTTCCAAACAAATTCCTCTTTACTTGCCAAGTGCCGGGCCCACAAATGAGCCCGGCAGCTTACGCAATTTTCTCTACCCTTAATCCTTATTCTAAATTCTCCGGACCGAAGCTCTCAGGTAAGAGCTCTGCCAAAGTGAATTCCTTGTAATCTGTGGCACTTTTAGCCAGGTATATCTTGAAGGAGGGTTTGCAGAATTCTCTCATCACCTGCCGACAGACACCGCAAGGTGCGCAATATTGCAACCCGCCGTCTCTCTTGCCGCCTGCGATCGCGATTGCAGCAAAATCCCTGTGTCCTTCACTGACTGCCTTAACTATCGCAGTTCTCTCAGCGCATATGGAGGGGCCGAATGCGCTGTTCTCGATGTTGCAGCCGGTATAGGTCTTTCCGTCTTCCGTAAGGATACAGCTGCCAACCAAGAAACCGGAGTATGGAGCGTAACTTTCTGATCTCATATCGATCGCCTTTTGGCAGAGATCGGAAATTGCATTTGCATCGATCATCTTTAAATCTCCTTTAAGATATGCCGTGGCCGTTTTGCTTTGTGCCGAAATCTATTGATCCCCCGGGCCTTTCTAATGGCCCGAAAAGCACGCTTACTTGATCTCGATATTACCTGCGTCAACCTCTACCTTGATAGAGCCTGCGCCTGTACCCTTTGATTCGTAGTCTCTGCCCTTTGAGTGATTGCCTACCTGGATAGCGCCTGCATCAACTTCACAGTCGATGTCGTATGCGTCAACGTCGTCTAAGCCCTTGATCTCAACATTACCGAAGTTGGATTTGACATCAACATCTGTGAGTTTTGTGTCATGAACCTGAATGTTGCCTGCGTTTGTCTCGATATTCAATGTCTTAAAATCCGAATCATCGATCTGGATATTGCCTGCATTAGCTTCGAGATCAGCCTTGCGGAATGTTGTGTTCTTAATGATGATGTTGCCTGCGTCGAAATCACCGTAGAGGTAATCGCCCTTAACATTCTTCATGTTGATGTCACCTGCGTTGATGGTCATTTCGAGGCTCTCGAGATCAACATCATTGCCTAATGTGATCGTGAGCTTGGGTGCGTTATAGGAACGGAATGAAAAACTCTTATTGCCCTTCTGTGTAGCAACGAGCTTTCCGTTCTCGAAAGTAACCTCAGGCTTAAGGTGCTTGTCACCGGAATATTCAACGCCCATGAGACCTGAACCATCCTTTGTCTCGAATGTAACTGAGCAAGCCCTAAGATCTAACTTGATCGACTTAACTTCGCCCTGTGCGTTCATATCAGCTGTCTCTCCTTCTCCGGACATGTCAAATGTTGTAGAGATCGTGTCTACGATATCGTCCTTAATGAAAACTCCCGTAAAGAAAGGAATGAAGAATCTGACACCTGCTGAGATAACGACTACTGCGATAGCGATGATGGAGCAGATGATGATGGGGGCCTTGTTGACCTTGCGGTCAGCCTTCGGAACGAATTCCTCGCTCATCTTGCCTGATTCATTGAGGGCAAGAAGTCTGTCATAACCGTTCATTCTTGTGTTAGCGGATGTGATAAGGAATACGCCCAACGCAACGAATACGAACATCATTGCAGCACCGACGTTAGAGTCAATGAAAGGGATCCTGTCTAAGATGATAGGATTGATGATGCTTAAGATGCAAAGTCCGATACCGAACGAAGACATAAGTCCGTATGAGTTCTTAAATCCTCTTCTCTCGTTTCTTACATATTCAGCGCCCTCAATGCTCATTGAGCATTCCTTATTCTTAACCTCTGCATATTCCCTGCTCTTGATGCCGGAGAAAATGAAGAGTCCTACTGCGATTGCAATGATCGAGAGCATTCCGCCTGCGCCGAGGATATCAACATCTACCGGGAGAATATCTGCTAAGATCGGTGATACTACACTTACGATACAGAGCGCGATTCCCAGAGGTGTGAGGATCGACTTTGTGCTGATCATGCTTAAGTATTCCTTAACTCTGTCGAGAGAGAGCATCGGCTTGTCTTCTGTGGGATTCTCTGTAACTGCTTCAGAGATTCCGAGTGAATCTGCGAGTTCATCGAGATTACCGAATTCTGAGATTACGATACCTACTGCCTCGTTCTCTGTCTTGCCTTCTGCGATAAGTTCTTCGTACTTATCTTCCATCATTTGGAGGAGCTCAGATTTGGCTCTCCTTACTTCTTCCGTGTTAGGAAGATTGCGGAACATATTGTCCAGATAATTTCTAATAGCGTTCATTTTATGTACTCCCCTCAACCTGCAATAAACTTTTCGATAACTTCTTTTGTAAGTGTCCACTCCTCACACTTAGCGCGGTAATACTCCCTGCCCGCCGGAGTAATGCGGTAATATGTCCTCTTCTTTCCGCCTGCGAGATCTTCATCTACGAATGATTCGATGAAACCGTTCTTCTCCATTCTCGTGAATGCCGAGTAGAGCGTCGTTTCCTTGATGATGTACTTGTCTTCGGACATCATGCGGATCTGCTTTGAGATCTCATATCCGTATGACGGTGAATTAAGAAGCAGGAACAGAATGATGATGTCGTTATATCCTCTGATGACATCGCTGCTGATTTCTGCCATGGATCTATCTCCTTCCGTATTTGTTACGTCTGTCGTTGCTACGTCTGCCGTTGCTTCGACTGTCGTACTACGTCTGTCGTGGTAAATATAACACCCTGCGAAAACGATGTCAACAGACTTTTCGAAATTTCTTCATGCAATTTGAAAAAAAATGTGGCCCGCCTATGTGGCCCGCTGCATACGTCTTAAAAAGTC
>JAFYJX010000054.1 GCA_017537905.1 Clostridiales bacterium
ATAGTTCCGGTTGACTTAGACGGAGAGATGAAGAAGTCCTTCATCGACTACGCAATGTCGGTTATCTCCGACCGTGCGCTCCCTGATATCAGAGACGGTCTTAAGCCGGTTCACAGAAGAATCCTTTATTCAATGTTTACACAGGGTTTCACTCCCGAGAAGCCGTACCGTAAGTGCGCTACTACGATCGGTGACGTTTTGGGACGTTTTCACCCTCACGGAGACGCATCCGTATACGATGCTCTCGTAAGACTTGCCCAGGATTTCTCTTTGAGACATCCGCTGGTAGACGGTCACGGTAACTTCGGTTCATTGGACGGAGACCCGCCGGCTGCTTACCGTTATACAGAGGCGAGACTCGAGAAGATCGCATTGGAGATGATGCGTGATATCAACAAGAACACTGTTGATTTCAGACCTAACTTCGATGAACACGAGATGGAGCCAGTATCGCTTCCTTCACGTTTCCCGAACTTCCTCGTTAACGGTGCCGTTGGTATTGCCGTAGGTATGGCTACCAACATCCCGCCCCACAACTTGGGCGAAGTAATCGACGGATGCATTATGATGATGAACAATCCTGATGTTACCGTTGATGAGCTCATGACAGTTGTTAAGGGTCCTGACTTCCCGACCGGAGGCGCTATCCTCGGTACATCGGGTATCAGAGAGGCATATCTCACAGGTAAGGGCCGTATCGTTGTTCGTGCCCACGCCGAGATCGAAGATCACGCGGGCAAGACCAGGATCATCGTTCACGACATTCCTTATGCAGTCAACAAGGCCAGACTCATCGAGCGCATGGCTGATCTCGTTAAGGAGAAGAAGGTCGAGGGCATCTCCGGATTAAGAGATGAATCCGACCGTAACGAGCAGGTACGTATCGTAATCGAGCTTAAGAAGGACGCCAACGCAGATGTAGTTCTCAACCAGCTTTATAAGAACTGCTCTCTGCAGGACGCTTGCTGCGCTAACATGCTCGCATTGGTACCTGATGCTGACGGCAAGCTCGAACCTAAGCTCGTCGGCCTTAAGGAAGCTCTCTATTACTATATCCAGCATCAGGAAGATGTTGTTACGCGCCGTACACAGTACGATCTCGAAAAGGATGAGGCCAAGAAGCACATCGACGAAGGTCTCCTCATCGCCATGGATTACATCGATGAGATCATTGCGATCATCAGATCTTCACGTACCGAGGCTGAGGCCAAGGTCCGCATGTGCGAGAGATTCGGCCTTACAGACAAACAGGCACAGCATATCGTTGATATGAGACTCGGCCGTCTTACAGGTCTTGAGAGAGAAAAGCTCGAAGCAGAGATCAAGGCTCTCACAGAAGAGATCGAATACTTCCACAGAGTTCTTTCTGACAAGACTCTCCTTGATGACATCATCAAGACTGAGATGACAGAGATCAAGAATAAGTTCGCTACACCGAGAGTATCTGAGATCATCAACGGTTCTTTCGAGGATATCGACGACGAGTCTTTGATCGCAGAAGAAAATATCGTTGTAACTCTCACACACTTCGGTTATATCAAGCGCCAGAGAGTAGACAGCTACAAGGCCCAGCACAGAGGCGGCAGAGGCATCTCCGGCCAGTCCACAAGAGAAGAGGACTATGTCGAGAAGATCATCACGACTACAACCCACAAGTTCCTCTTGTGCTTCACGAACACAGGACGTGTATTTAAGATCAAGGGATATAAGATCCCTGAGACCACATCACGTTCTGCAAGAGGCACTGCTCTTGTTAACCTCCTGAATCTCAATGACGGAGAGACGATCAGGAACATCATTCCGATCGACAGCTTCGAAGAACCCGACCTCTACCTCACAACGGTTACGAAGTACGGTGTTATCAAGAAGACATCGATCGACAAGTATGCAAATATCAACAGAAACGGTCTCATCGCTACAAAGATCCGTGAAGGAGACAGCGTTGTTGCCGTTCAGCTCACAAGAGCAGGACAGGAAGTCATCGTTGTATCTGCTGCAGGTAAGTCCGTAAGATTTAATTCTGACGATGCACGTGACATGGGCCGTGGCGCCACAGGTGTACGTGCCATGAGACTTGCCGATGACGACGAAGTCGTAGGTATGGAGCCTGTTGATCCTTCACGTGAGATCCTCGTTATCTCCGAACTTGGTTACGGTAAGCGTTCTAAGATCGACGATTACCGCGTACAGTCCAGAGGCGGTAAGGGAATCATTACTTACAAAGTTTCCGAGAAAACGGGAAGACTTTGCGGTACAGTTTCTGTTACTGACGATGATGACCTCCTCATCATTACGAGCCAGGGCGTCATCATCAGAGTAAGAGCAAACGAGATCCCTACGCTCTCGAGAGCTACATCGGGCGTTAAGCTCATGAAGTCAAACAAGGCGCGCGTAGTAGACTTCGCTCTTACGGACAGAGAAATAGAAGAACCTGACGAAGTTGAAGGCGAAGAAGGCGCTGAGGTTTCCGTTGATACCGAGGACGGCTTAAGCCCTAATGCGGAGAAGGTTCAGGAGTTCGCTGATACTCTTGCAGCAGAGATCGAAGCTGAAGATATAGCAGCACCTGAGGACGCAGACGGTTCGGAAGATTCTTCTGAGAATGAAGAGGATAACGATATCTGATGATTATTAAAAGAACATTAGGATCAGGCATAAGGACAGCGGCAAGCTTTATTGCTGCTGTCTTGCTTGTTTCTTTCATAGCCCTTTTTGCAGTACCCGCCACGACAGTTACCGCCGATGTCGGCCAGCCCGAGATCCCGGTTCCCGCATTGAGCGACGTTCACTGCAAGTCTTATTGTGTATACGACAAGACAACGGGCTATATAGTTCTCAGCATGAACCCTGACGATAAGATCTATCCGGCATCAATGACCAAGATAATGACTTGTCTTTTGAGCCTTGAGTATCTGGATACTTCTTCTAAGATCGAAGTCAGCAAGTCTGCTCTTGCAGGGCTCGGAAACGACTCATCACTCATGGGAGTGCTTGAAGGCGAGAAGGTTAAGGTAAGCGAGCTTTTATACGGACTTATGCTTCCTTCCGGCAACGACGCTGCGAATGCGCTGGGCGAAGGCTGTGTTGATGCTTTCTTCCAGAAGTATCCTGCAGGCGGAAGCACATTGAATTCGGACGGAGTAAATGCACAGTATATTCTGGATACGCTGAATGATTCCAAGGAACATATCCTTTCTTCACGTAAGCTTGACGCATTTGCTGTGCTCATGAACCTCCGTGCGAGCAAACTCGGATGCAAAGGAACGCACTTTGTAAATGCGTGCGGACTTCCTGACGACAACCACTACACAACGGCTTACGATCTTTCATTGATCATGGCTGCCGCATCTGAACTTGAAGATTTCAAGACACTTATCAGCGCTCCTTCACACGTATTTGTTGCTACCAACAGACACAGGGCAGATGCATGGAGTTATGTAAAGAATTCCAATTATCTCCTTTATGATCCCTGGCTTGCTTCGAAAACAGCGAACGGCACCGATTCCCACCTTGGCGCAGTCATTGGAGGAAAGACGGGTACAACATCCCAGGCCGGTAAAGGTCTTACCATATATACGGTATGCGAGAACGGCCACGAACTCATGATCTCTATCTGCGGCATTCCGCAGGACTATTATTTCTATACTACTATGTATCTTGCTTCCGTAACGGCATACGGCAACCTCGCCTGCTGGGAAGCAGATCCCGTAACCAGGGTCTACGGAACGACAGGTGACTACAGATGGGTCAATGCTCCTGCATCCCAGCAGCCCAAGTACGATCCGCTTATCAATCCCGGCGATGATCTGAAGGATTATGGTGATGCATTGGTTACTCCGACACCTGTTCCGGATACGGAAACAGATCCTGCAGAGAATGTGCCTGTGGAAGAAACACTGCCGCCTTTGCAGCTCTTCGTTAAGAGCAATCCGGTAATATCGGGAGTAATAGGCGGATTCATGCTTCTTATTATGATATTGAATATAGTACTAATGGTACGTATCAACAGGATCAAGAAAGCTGCTGCGAAGAGAGCGCGCAGAATAGAAGGAAAAAGAATTGAACGTAAGTAAAAAACAGCGGGTTTATCCCGCTGTTTTCGTCTTCAAAATCGGGATATGCGGAGCAGGCTTCTAATTTAGTGTAATAAAGGTTTTGAAGACTTTTAAAAAAATATTTCAAAAGTGAAAAAAACTGCTTGACATATACATCGCCGTGGTATATCCTTTACGAGCACTTTGACGGAGGCACATACAAAATGAGCCAGTAAATCAAAGGAAATGCACGGATCTTGAAAATTGAATAGAATGCAAAACTTGAAGTAAAACGGACCTTTTTCAATTCTAAGAATTGAGTTTTTATTAAAGTAATTTGAGCCAAACAT
>JAFYJX010000055.1 GCA_017537905.1 Clostridiales bacterium
ATCATGATCTCGAAAGCAGCGCATCTGCCTCCGCCGATTCTCTGTACGAGTGTCTGACAGATAACGGCAACAAGACATGTAGCGAGCTGAACTCTGATCTGATCCTGCTGATGCGGCGGGTAAACGTCGATGATACGGTTAACTGTATCAGCAGCTGAAGACGTATGGAGTGTCGAAAGAACGAGGTGTCCTGTTTCGGCTGCGGTAATAGCAGTGGAAATTGTATCGAGGTCACGCATTTCTCCTACGAGAATGATATCCGGGTCCTCACGGAGAGCAGCTCTAAGAGCGTTAGCGAATGAGAGCGTATCCTCGTGAATTTCTCTCTGGTTGATCATAGCTTCTCCGTGCATATGGAGATACTCGATAGGTTCCTCAAGTGTCAGGATGTGGCACTTTTTGCTCATGTTAACATGACCGATCATTGCAGCCAGTGTTGTGGACTTACCGGAACCCGTAGGACCTGTAACGAGGATAAGTCCTCTAGGTCTCATAACCAATTCCTTGAAGATGTTAGGAAGACCCAACTGCTCACAAGTAGGAATCTCATTTGTAATCGTTCTTGCAGCAAGTGCATATGTACCACGCTGCTTGAATACGTTACATCTGAAACGGCTGAAGTTCTCAACAATGTACGAGAAGTCGATCTCACCTCTCTCGTTCAGATACTGCTGTCTTGATTTGTCGATCATTGACTTGCAAAGATACTCAGTATCTGCAGCTGTAAGCGGCTGATTGCCTAACGGCATCAACATACCGTCAACACGAATCATAGGCGGCAATCCTACCGTAATATGGGTATCGGATGCTCCCATCTTTACCGATTCAGCCAAAATCGATTCGATCGATAAACTAAATCCTTCCACGTTAAAAAACCTCCTTATCAGTCAATCGTGTAAGCTACTCTGTTAAGCTCGCTGACCGTCGTAATACCTTCTAATACGAGGTCTCTTGCGGAATCCTGAAGCATCTGTGTACCTTCAGTGACAGCGAGTGCGCGCATCTCATCTTCACTTGCTCTCTTCTCAAGTAAAGCCTTCATCTTCATTGTAATGATTACGATCTCATGGATAGCAATACGTCCCTTGTATCCCTTCTCATTACATTCCGTACAACCCTTACCACGATAGAGCTTCTGACCCGGATCGAGTCTTAAGTACTCTCTGTCGTAAGCTTCAGGTTCATAGGATTCTCTGCAGTTGGTGCAGATACGGCGAACAAGACGCTGGGATACAACGCCGACCAAGGCAGAAGATACCATGTAAGGCTCCAAGCCCATGTCGATAAGACGGTTGATCGAAGATACAGCATCGTTCGTGTGGATAGTACTGAATACAAGGTGTCCGGTGATAGCGGCTCTCATAGCGATCTCAGCAGTCTCACCGTCACGGATTTCTCCGACGAGGATGATATCAGGGTCCTGACGGAGGATGGATCTGAGGCCGCTCGCGAATGTCATTCCGGCCTTAGCATTAACCTGGACCTGATTGAGGCCGGGGATCCTGATTTCTACAGGGTCCTCAACTGTGATGATATTAACTTCGTCTGTGTTCTTCTCTGAAAGGAGTGTATAAAGGGTTGTTGTCTTACCTGAACCTGTAGGTCCTGAGATAAGTACGATACCCTGAGGGATCTTGATCATCTTGTCGATCATCTCATTGTTACGATCGCTGATACCAAGATACTTTCTGTTCAAGTTAGCGTCATTCTTTGCGAGGATACGGATAACGGTCTTCTCACCGGTAACGCAGGGGAGCACGGATACACGCATGTCCACGTCCTCACCATTGATAACTGTCGTGATACGGCCGTCCTGAGGAATACGCTTCTCGGCGATGTTCATACCGCCAAGGATCTTGATTCTTGTTGTGATGGCGTCTTTTGCGGAAATAGGGTTGCTCATTACTTCCTGCATGACACCGTCGATTCTGATACGAACTCTTACTCGGTCTTCGAGAGGTTCGATATGGATATCGGATGAGCCTGAACGGATAGCGTACTCGATCATGGAGTTAACGAGCTTAACAACAGGTGCGCTGTTAACTGCTTCTGAAAGTTCGCTGTCATCATCAAGGCTGTCATTTGCAAGGCTGGTGCCAAGCTCTTCTGCTGCCTTGTTGGCATTCTCTCTTCCGTAATGTACTTTGATTGCATCTATGATCGAAGTGTGTGTTGCAAGCATCAGGGATATCTGGTATCCGGTCTGGAACTGCAACTCGTCTTCAATTGTAATGTTCATCGGGTCATCGATAGCAACTACAAGCGTGTCACCATCAAAGCCGATCGGGAATACAACGTTCTCTTCGCAGAATTTCTGTGTTAAGAGAGCTGTTGCCTTAGGGTCAACATCAATACCAGACAGATCGATAATCGGATAATTGTACTGGCTGGAAACCGCCCTCAAAATGTCGAATTCCGACATCAAACCGCTCTCAACGATAACTTCACCAAGACGTTTGCCGGTTTCCTTCTGAATACTAAGTACTTCTGCAAGTTCGGTAGCATTTAAGAATCCGCTCTCGACCAGAATATCACCTAATCTCTTCATCGAACCCTCCCGTAATTCTAAAAGAATATACACTTAAGTAATGCACACAAAACAGACAGGCGCACTTCGCCCAAGCATAGATGTTAGAACTATACAACAGAATTGAGTAAATAACAAGTTTAAAAGACAAACTGCACAAAAAATATATTTGACAATCTTATGTCCGGGGCATGACAGCATCTGACTTTTCATTTGCCGTTTGGTATCTCTACGAAAAGATTGTATAATATTTGATTATATTAATAAGATTACATTTGGAGGAATGTTAATGTCAGGTCATTCTAAGTGGAGCAACATCAGAAGGAAAAAAGAGGCATCAGATGCAGCAAAGGGTGCTGTATTTACAAAGATCGCCAAAGAGATAGCTGTAGCAGTTAAGGCCGGAGGTCCTGACCCTGATGGCAATTCCAGACTTAAAGTAGTTGTGGCAAAGGCAAAGGCTGCCAATATGCCTAATGACAATATCAACCGTGCCATCAAGAAGGCTGCCGAAGCCGGCGAAGGCGACGATTATGAAGAGATCACATACGAAGGTTATGGTCCTGCAGGCGTTGCCATCATGGTCAAGACCCTGACCAACAACCGTAACCGCACGGCTGCTGATCTCAGACACATCTTTGATAAGAACGGCGGCAACCTGGGTGTTGACGGTTCCGTCTCCTTCCTCTTCAACGAAAAGGGAACGATTCTTATTTCCAAAGAAGATTATGAGGATGAGGACCAGGTCATGGGCGATGCATTGGACTGCGGAGCTTCTGACTTTGATTCAGATGATGAATACTACATCATCTCGACCGCACCTGCTGACTATTACTCAGTCCGTGAAGCTCTCGAAGCTAAGAACTATGCGATCGCTGACTCGACTCTCGGTCCTGTCGCAATGACAACTGCCGAAGTAACTGATCCTGAAGCTGTCGCACAGCTCGAGAAGATGCTCGACATGATGGATGAGAACGAGGATATCCAGGAAGTCTTCCATAACTGGAACGGTTAAGGACATTAGAATTGGACAACCATGACGAATTAAAACAAGAGCAGACTCAGACGCAGAGCGTTCCGGTAGCGCGAAAGACTTTGTTGTCTGAATTTAAGGGTACTCTTAAACGATTCGACAGGTCTAATCCTTCAAACCAAAACACATATTCCGACCCTGCCCAAAGCTTCGAACGCAATGCGGAGCTTATTCTTTCGAGCGAACAATTGACCCGCGAAGTGTTATCCAACATCGCGGTCATTGCTTTCGTCGGAGCATCCGGAACAGGTAAAAGTACCAGAGCAATAAAGGTCGCCAGGGATAATAATATCTACTACATCATTGATGACGGCCTTCTCATCAACGGAAGCCGTATCGTTGCCGGCACTTCTGCCAAGAAGGCTCCGACCAAGATGGAGTCCGTAAGGCAGGCTATCTTCGTTGATCCGACGAGATCCGCCGTTATGCGCCGTGCCCTTATCGAATCCATGCCGAGAGCTCTCATGATACTCGGCACTTCAGATTCTATGCTTAGTAAGATCTGTGAGAATCTCTGGCTCAACCAGCCGTCAATGCTCATCAGGATCGAAGACGTTTCCACAGAGGAAGAAAGACGTCTTGCCCGTACGACCAGAGTTACCGAAGGTATGCACACGATCCCTGTTCCGAGCATGGAGATCAAACATGAGTTCTCCGGTTACTTTTCAGACCCTTTCAGCAAATTGAGACAGAGATTTGACCGTGAACGTGGTGTTACGCCGCTGGCTCCGGACTCTGACAGAACGGTAGTAAGACCTACCTTCTCTTCTCTGGGCTCATATTCTATTTCGGACGAAGCGATCCTCGATCTGATCAAGATCGTATTAAGAGACGTCCCCGGTTTTGCGGAAGTTACTTCGTTTAAGACCGAGAAGCAGACATTCGGCGTTATGATCAGCCTCGATCTGGCGCTTTACTATGGCTATGATGCCCAAAAAGTTCTGGAGACAGCCCAGCAGCGTGTCGGCAGTGCTGTCGAGGAATTTACTTCTATAACTATGAATGGTGTAAATGTCAGGGCGAACCGCCTCATGCATTTACCAAAACCATCGACACCGGAGGATAATTAATGGAAAAGATCTACATGATTCCCGTTAACGATGCTTATAACGAGCACGGCGGGTGCCCTGTCTGCAGACTCAGGGATAAAGCGGAAAACAATTATCTCGAATACTATCTCGGTCCCTCTTTGATGGAGCCGGATACACGTAAGATCACCAACAAGACCGGCTTCTGCCCCGTTCACATGGGCAAGCTCAACAAAGCAGTTACCAACAGGCTGGGCCTCGGTCTTGTCATGCATACGCATCTTAAGGATTTTAATGAAGAATTGAATCCTAAGCTTCAGTCAGCAATACCTGCCAAGGCAGGACTTATTAAAGGCAGAAATCCGGACTACAAGCAGAAGCTTAACAATGTGGCTGATCTTCTTGAGAAAAGGATCAGCCTCTGCCCTATCTGTGACAATCTCAATGATGCAATGGGACACTATGTTGAAGTCATCTGCTGGATGTTTTCGCACGACAAGGACTTCAAGGAGAAGTTCTTAAATGCTGAATTCCATTGCCTCCCCCATACAGCTCTGCTGTTAAGACAGGCTGCCAAGCTCTCGCAGAACGAAGCAGCTGATTTTGTTGAGGCTCTTTATAAAAACAACACTGCAACATTTGATGCGCTGATCTCCGATGTCGAGTATTTCACTCTTAAATTCGATTACAGGAATACAGACAAGCCTTGGGGAACCAGCAAAAACTCGATCCAGCGCTCAATGCGTTTCTTATCTTCCGACGGGAGGGATTTCGATGAACAGCAGTCAAAGAAACAGACTTGATTATTCAGGCACACAATTGGAAGAGCTGTCCGATGTTTCTTTGCTTGAAGTAATGCAGGAAAAGACTGATGAGGAGACATCCTCAAAGTATGTTCTGATCAAGCATGATTTCTATTCATCTGATTCCGAGCACGGCAGGAAGCTCCTTGATGGATTCCTTTCTGCTCTCAGCGAGTCATCTTTTAATAATCTGATCGTATATCTTATCGATAAAGGCACTATGCTCCTGGACGAGTCAAATCCTCTTCATGACAGCATGCTCCGCCTGATCGAAAAATCCGAGATGGTCGTAGCAGCTGCCGAGAGCATCTCTTATTATGAAGTTTCCTCTTGCAGCAATTCCAAGATTGCTTTCCAGTCCGCCCGCTCTATTGCGGAAGATATTACTTATCTGCCTAACATCTTGGTCCTGGAATAATCGCAGATTATTTATCCGTCACTGAATTGATGTTATTAACAATTAAAAAGGGTTGCCTCCGTTTGGAGACAACCCTTTTAAAGTTTTTACTTGATCCGCTAAGCATTAGTTCTGATTAATAGTAGTACGTAATATCAGATACCTTGTACTTGGACTTAGCAATTCTCTGCTTAGGCATTGTGTCATCAGATGTCGGCTGCGGGCAGTAAGGCATTACGAAGTCGCCTACCGGGTTATCATAGCCTGCAATCGCAAATGTTGCATCCTGCTTATATGTATGGAATTCCTGGCACTCGATTCTGCCGTAGATCTGCTGGTGGTCACCGGAACCATCGATAGGTCCGAAGCAGGAGCTGCCATAGAGTCCGATGTAAGCTTCGATCGTTACACTCTTACCGATGCAGAATACGTTGTTGCCTACACCATAGATGAACATAGCGGGCTTAACGATGTTGTCATAGTAAGCAGAGTATGTAGATGTAGCCTTTGCTCCGTTGTAATCCTTGAAAGCATCATTCTGATATGCATGCTTCTCGGAAGTCCATGTCTTTGTATGAACATAATTGATCAAATTATCTGAATTGTCGCAGCCAGGTCTTGTTGCTACAGAAAGGAATCCTGCTGAGCAGAGGCAGTGACCGCCGTTAAGACCATCGTTGTTGTGTGAGAGCTGGATCTTAGCGCCATTTTCCATAATGAAGAGAACAGGCTTGTTGGAATCTGCATTGAATATTGCAAATACGAGTCCTCTGAGAAGGAAATTATGGTTAGCAGCGAAGTAGAAACGATAGTCGCTTCCCTTGGAACCGTCGATAGTAAGAACGATCGGGCTGTATCTGTATGCTTCACCGCCGCCTGTAACGTTAGTACCGTTACCTGTTACGTAGTAATAACCGGGTTCAAGATACTGGGAAGATGTAACCGTGCTGAGGTTAAGAACCTTCTGATAGTTTGATCCGTTCTTTCTGTATTCAGGATAGGATGTTGTTACAGGGTTAACGATATACTTAGCACCTGCAGGAATTGTAGATCCGGCTGAATATGTCTTGGAACCATCAGGACTATATGTAGTATAAGTAAGTACCGTATCACTTGCAGCTGTTGTTACTTTTCCATCCGGGCAAAGCTTCTTAAATACCTGGGAAGCTGACGGGAATGCGTTGGAAGAACCATAGTTCCAAGAGAGATATCTCTTAACGTTAGCCTTGTTGGTTGATGACAAAGGATTTGACTGAGCAGAGTTCGTAATAGTATAGGTGAATGAGCTGTTAGCCTTACCTGTTGCGATGTCAGGGTTAGCACCTAAGCTGTTACCGTTACCGTCAACGAAGTAGATCTTGTGAGAGTTGTTCTTTGTAAGAGCCTCATAGACCTTCTTATTGCCATCGTTGTTATCGTTCTGAACTTTTCTTCCTGAGAAGATGAAGCTGTTGCTCTTGCCTGCGAGGTTATCCCAGACACCAGTCTGGCTGGAATCCTTAACTGCGAGGCCGGCACTCTTGTCTGTACCCATCAGGTAGATATCACCGTAAACCTGAGCGGATGAACGGCAGTTCATCTGTGCGCCCTGGAGGAAGATCATCTTTCCGTAGAATTTCTCACCACCGCCCAACTGAACGTTGTTGGAATCCTGACCGAATACTACGTCGGAAAGATAGAGGGAATCAGATGTCTGTCCCTTGTAGTTGCCTCTCAAAACTATGTTGTTATCTGTAGGTGCAGCAATCTTTGTCTGATCCCACATACCAACGCCGCCTGTGAATCTCAATTCGCCGACACCAACGCCGCCTGCAACTTCAACCTGGTTCTTAAACTGTGAACCATAGCTGGGATCTTCTTCTTCTGCCTTAAGTACTACCTGAACGTTCTCGGTGCTTGTACCGATAACTGTTGTGAAATCACAGTAAACATAATCAGGAGTTGATGCGCTTGTATAAATATCGAGCCAGGTGCAGTTGTCATTAGCTTCAGACATACCAGGGACACCGGGAACAACCATCTTAACCTTAGTAGCGCCCGCACCATGAGTCTTGTTCATGATCTTCTCGAGCTGTGTATCGGTAATTTCCTGTGTCTTAAGGGCTTCCAGGAAAACTTCGGAAGCTGATGTAACCGTAAGTCTGGCCTGGCTGGACATTGTCTGTGAATACAAACGGCGTCTTGTAGCCTGGGTGAGCATCATAGCGGATGCAATGAAGATCATTGCGAGAGCCAGGATGAGAACAACGATTACAAGGATAGCGCCCTGCTTGTTCTTCTTTGCCTTATTCAATCTTTTAATCATAAGAAGCACCTTCCTTCTTTATGGTCTGAAGTTACTTATTTTCCTGCATTTGGCGGGAATACCCCGCACAATTCGCCTTATTATCTGAGCCTATTTTAAAGCATATTAGTTCAAATATCAACAGAAAATTCGAATTTTGCTAACTTTTTTTACATAGTTTGTTAACATTTTGTTTACAAACTATGTTTCAGCTTCTTCCTCCTCTGCTTTCTCAGCCGGTTTGCCCTTTTCACCGTACTTATCAAATTCTTCTTTTTTAGAAGCTACTAACCAATAATCATTTTGTGTGGCAAATCGCATAACGGATGCCGCATAGTGATTTCCGGCCCTGTTCTTCTTAACGCGGGTCCTGGAGAACAGTTCGCCGTGTTCCCTGCACTCGAGCAGGGCATACTGGGATTTGCGGATCCGAAAACTCGGGATCTTGACCGTAAGCTTGCTGTTGCAGAGAGGACAGTTAGTCATAAAGTTCTTGGATGTCGCGAAAGCACTGATGGCATCGAGGCACTCGGGACCGACAAAACTGAAATCAGAAGGAATATCAGGATCAATAGATGAACTTGAGATCGCAGATATTACTTCGGAAGGCTTATTATGCTTGAAAATCTCTTCAAAGACCGCACCGGTATAGTGGGCATCAGCCGTAGCGCTGTGGAAAAATTCATTCTTATCTATATTATAGAAATCCACTGCTGCCTCTACGCTCCTCTGCATCCCCTGAAGGCCCGCAAAAAGCGAGAAAATGGGCTGGAGATCGAGGAAGAAGAGATTGAGCTTAGAATCCATTCCGAAGAATTCGAGATTCATCTTCAGCATGGAAGGATCGGAACTTCCCCACCCTACAAGGATCGCGTCACCGATAAAGCTCCTGAATTTTCTGTAAGCATCCTGAAAGGGCTCTCCTTTCAGAAGATCGGCATTCTTTTTATGAGTTACCTTTTTTACGTGATAATGAAGTTTAGTATATTTAACAGGTGCAATATCTACGGAAAAAGAATCCTTATATGTCAGTTCACCGTTATCATAAATGTACTTGAAAGCCCCGATCTCAATGATCTCGCCGGTAAGTCTGCTGACATCAAAAGAGTATTCTTTACCCGGCATCGGCTGATTCCATTCCATATCGAACACAACGAATTCAGTGCCGTCTGTGATCTTCTTGCTAAGCATTATTGTTGTTCCCTTCGCCGCATCTTCTCTTCTTTTCATTATACCTTTGGGATATGGGAATTGCGACAAGGCACGCTGCCGCGAGAACGCTTAAGGCTGCTCCGGGCAGGATTCCTGTGGATTTTTGTTCTACAGTAACTTCCAGCGGTTCGCCGCCATTGCCGTCAAATGCAGCGCAGAGTTTTCCTGCATATTCGAATGTGTTGCGGTAGCTTCCGTTGACCTTTACCTTTGTGTCGTCATAAGCATAAGGCAGGATCAGCGTGCATTTGCGTGTCTCACCCCTGGAATCGATCTTAAACCTCGAAGATGCCGCATCGCCGGAGTAAGACATGAAAGCTTTGTAAGCCTCCGCATCAAGTTTGAACAGAGCTATATAACAAACTTCTTCACCGTCAGATTCGATCTCGAAATCAAGTTTGATCTCACCGGATCTGTTATCCAGCTCAGTAAGGAAAGGACCTGTGAATATCCTCGCGCTGTCACCGTCAGCAGACTCGATGCTGACCTTTGCTCCGCACATAGCTGTGCAGTAGATAAAAATGCGTTCATTCGAAGTAATGGTAAACGGGCTGAAAGGCAGATAATTGGATCCGGGATCAAGGATGAATCTGTCGGGTTCCTTCTGGTGAACATCAGCTTCAATCGACGGTGTTATGTAGATCTCGTCAAAGAGGTTATTTCCCGATATCATTTCTGACAGGAAATTAACGTCGTCGATAGGATAACTGCCGCGTTCATATACGCTTATATCTTCAGGAATTACCAGATACTTGTCACCGCCGTTTAATGCAGCGAGCTCGAATTCATCGTCATATATAAGGGTCTGAGCCTCTTCGTCACCATATTCAGGCAGGAAGTACTCCTCGGTAGATGTTTTCGTGATCGTATTATTAAACATTACAAATGCGGCATTGATACCGACAAATACAAAGCCCAAAACAAGGACAGCAGCCTTCGCCCTGCCTGAGAGCCTGTCTTTGGCGATGCCATAGACCAGGAGCGCATCCAGAACGATCGCGATGAATGTCGAGATAAGATAAACGCTCGAAAGAGACGTTCCCGCAGTAGAGTTGTTCGAAACGATCAGGAAAGCCAGCGGGATCAGGCAGACAGCAATAAATCCGCCCCTTCCGAGGCCTTTGATGTTTTTGAGACCAATTCCTGCCATAAAGAAGAGCAGGATCTCAAGGCAGATGAGTCTCGATGCCGTAAGGAGAGGAGACGCACCAAAGATGCTGATAGTCTCGTTTACGAATGTTGAACTGCAGACGATGTAGAAGACTGCCGTCATGACCGCTGAAGCCACTTTAAGCCTGAGCGGGATTTCTTCGTTTATTACGAAAGCAACTAGTGCTGCCAATGTAAAGATGCCGATATAAAATGCCGAGATCGAGTTCATCGTTATGCTGCCGGAACGGAGCATGAACATTGCCCTGAAGAAATCTATAACGGTATATGAGACTTTCGCATTTTTAACGCTCTCGGCAAGATCGATATCCGTCTTCATTACCATGAGGCCCGGAATAGCAAAAGCGGCTGTCATGACCAAGCCGGAAATAAAGCCTGTCAGGACCTTACACCATGATCTGAATACCATCTTGGAATCCTCATAAAGGCCTATGGCCATCAGAAGGCTGATGAAAACAGCAGCAGGTATCCCGATAAGAAGTCCGTAACCGCCTGATGCACCGACGCCAAATGCGGTTATCCAGATAAACGAAAACGACTTCCATGATCTGGTCTTATAGTAAGAATCCACAGAAGATAAGAGCATTGGCAGAAGGACAGCCATGTTCATGATCGCGGAAAACTGGGCATTTAATATGATCTGCGAAGAGAATGCGAACATCACTGCAAAAAGGGAAGCTGCAAACTTAGAGACCTTGATGTGCTTAGCCATGAAGTAATACATTGCCGAGCAGCAAAGACCGAATCTCGCATAATATCCGGCCATGAGAATGGCTCTCGCGGCCTGCGGGATCAGCAGTGCGATATAGAAGAAAACATCCAAATGGATAAATGTAAGAAGTCTCCAGCTGTTCTGGCCGGCACTTCCGGATCTGATGAGGCTTATGTCATCTAATGCGTCATTTATTCCGCCTAAGATGTTCTCGTTGAGCTTGTCGGTACGCATAGACAAAGCCGTCGGCAATATCTTGCCGGGCTCAACATAACGGCCGACATTAAGAGCGATAAATGCTATCAATACCGCTGCCAGAAAGCATAAAAGCTCTCCCCGGTATTCTTTAAGTTTTCCTTTGGTGTTATTCATTATCCGCCTCCGGTTCACTCACTGGTTTCCCGTCTCCGTCCTCTTTTTCAGGAGCTTCCTCTGTTTCCGGACTGTTCTCTTCTTTCGGGCTTTCCTCTTCTTCAGAAGGCATGCCGGTAAGTGCATTCTCGAAATCCCCTTCGTCAGATGCAGCATTATCCGCTATAACTTCGGAAACAGGAACCTCTTCGATAGGCTCGGAAGGCGCTTCTTCAGAAACGGCGCCTTCAGCAAGGGCTTTGGCTGCCTGCTTTTTGGAGACTGCTGAAGAAACAAAGATATAAGCTGCGATAATAACGATCGAAGCAACGCTTACGATGCATCCGGGCTTAAATCCGGCCGGAGTGTACTTAAGATTTATATCGTGGCTGCCCTTTTCGAGCTTTATGCCCATAAGAGCATCCTGGATAGGAGTGATCTCACCCTTCCCGCCGTCGATCTCTACGCTCCATCCCTCTGCATAAGGGATCGAGAGGAACAACAGTCCGTCTTCCTTGACATCGATATGTCCGGAAAGGGACGTTGTGTCATATTTCGTTACCTGGAGCTGCTCGTCGGAGAACTTTTCGAGCATCTTGTCATAGCCTGCCCTGTCAAGCTGGTAGCCGTAAACGACAAGCGAAGAACCGGGGTTCTCAGAATACTTTACGTTAATGTTTATAGGGGTTCCGTCATACACGCCTGCCGAAATGATCTGGAAGCTTCTGATCTCGAATCTTCTGGTCTTGTCACCGCATTTAATGGTGGCCGTTCCGCCCTTTTTGGAGTTCGCATAGATGTAAATATCGGAACCGATATCAGCATTATTAACTGTTAAATTAAATGAATACTCATCGCTCGACACATTGCTCGTGGAGGTAAGATTTAATACCTTTGCTTTCTGGTTTGTACAAGCAAATCCGGGTGTGCTCTCAACATTAAGAACGACCGGCTTATAAACATCTTCGGCGCCCATGCTCTTCACCCATTCGTTGGTCTTGGAAAAAACATCGAGATCATTATCGTAATCGGGCGCATAATCGATCACTGCCGTATCAGTCATAAAGCCGACGCTTAAAGCATCTTTATTTGCCCAGGAAGTAATGGTGCCGTCCGAATATTCCTGCTCGAAAAGATCGGGAACGGCCTGCGTCTTATCGATCTCAACGAGGTTTCTGACATTGAACAGAGTAGCCGTAACGCGCGTAAGGCCGGCAGTTATCAATCCGTTGATATTGTTGTTATGGAAACCGTAGTTTCTTACATACTTAACAAAGCTCTCCCTGGCTGTCGATGAGAAGATCGAAATGCCCTTTACGTTATAAAGTGACTGGAGATCGCATACATTGTTCGGGAAGAGCTCGGAACGTTCGAAGTTCATATGGCCTTCTGTTCCTTCAACGCTCTCAACGTAAGAACGTACCTCGGGCTGGTTTCTGCCGTAAGGATTGTAGCTCGTAAATCCCTCGTGCCTGCAGACAAGACCGATCGTGATGAGCGATGCCGCAAACATCTCGACCATCATCGTGACGGTAAGGAGGGTCTCACAGAAGAAACCTGACTTTTTGGTATTGATATTGCTTACGGTATGAAGAGCTGCGCCCTGGATAATGAGGAATAAAAGTGTGACGCCGATCTGAAGATAGCCCTCGTTGCCGGAGCCGAACTTTTCGAAAAGGATAAGGAAAGCAGCCATGCTGAGCACAGCTCCGGTGATGTATTTGATACCGAGGCTCCTTATCCTCCTTATCGTCAGGAAAGCGACGAAGACCAGAAGGAAGCTCATGATGAACGATTCCCTGTAAGGGATCTGGTTCGGGAAGTGCATTCCGTGCCAGATGAAATTAAGTGTGCGGTTTGTAAAACTCAGATACATGATCGCTATCAGAAGCCCGAATACGATCTTGTGCTTGAGCTTGATGCCGGTCCTCTTCGGAAGCAGGAAGAACAAAGGCAGCAGGAGAGCTATTACGATACCGCTGTATACGTTTGCCATGCCGTCTCTGATATTCGGATTTGCCGATACCATGAGTCTTCCGATAAAGTCGAAAAGATTGTTCTGAAGAGCGTAATCGACCTTAAGCTTGTCGCCTGTGGCAGAGCAGTTCTTAAGGATCAGATAGGTAGGAACAGTCAGTGCAGCTGATACTCCGGCTGCGAGAATGCTCGAAAAAGCAAATCGTACGGCTGCCCCGATAAAAGTCTTAAAGCAGAGCCTGCCGGGATCTCCCTTGGGCTTCTCACGTGAAAAGAGGCAGATATAGTAAGAAGGCGCAAAGAGCACCATGAAAAGGCAGAGGAAATAACCCGCATAGTAGTTGCTCATGATGGCAACCGCAAGTGAGATTATGTAAAGAGCACATCTGCGTTCCACAAGGAGCTGGCGCAGGCCCAAAGCGATCAATGGAAGCATTACCACTGCATCGCACCACATGATATTCCAGAAGAACGAGATAAACCATCCGCAAAGTGCGTAGGATGAGCTGAATACTACGGTGATATTGTCGATCCTTCTGTTGTCGTTGGAAGATAATAAAAGGAGCATGAATACCGAAGCAAGGCCCGCGCGGATGCATGTGATGAATCCGATAAATACCGGCATGGTCTTTGCGGTAAAGAACAATGAGAAAATATTAAGCGGGCTGGCAGCATAGTTGGCATAAGCAGCGTAATACTCCTGCCCCATGCCGTCGTTCCAGCTGTAAAACAGCGAGCTTCCGGATAAGACCTTGTCCTTGAATGCAACAAGGAAAGGACAATACTGGTGATAGAGGTCTACTGTAAGGATCGTTCTCTCGCCGAACGGATAGCATCCGGTAACAGCAAATGCGGCAAGGACCGTAAGCGTCGGGAATAAGAATGCTAACAGGAACTGAGGCCAATTAGCTTTAAGACGGCTGAAAGTGCCTCTGTTTTCTCTCAATATTGGACTAGGTTTTCCCCACATATTTACCCTTTATTTATTATTTTTAGATTACAAACGTGTTAATAATAGCACAAATTGACCGTGTTGTTTCTTCTTTTATGATAAAGTGACACTAACCTGTATCTTATTTGAAGGGGAAAATATGAAGGGTAAACGTAACAAGAACAATGACAATAAAGCTCGTAAACCTGAGGTTAACGAGGAGATTATAAATTCCGAGGTCCTTGAGTCAAAGGAGGGCGCGCCCACCGATGACTTCATGGAAGAACCTGTTGAAACACCCAAGAAGAGTGTTACATTAAACGACCTTGCAGATATCGATCCTGAGCTTCTTACCGGTAAGTCACAGGAATTATCCGCAGCTCCGGTCATTCCCGCGCTGCCTGAGACCAAAGACAGCAGGCAGGATGACTTCGTATCAGATGAGATCCCGACAGAGATCAACCTCGATAAGAACGAGAGCTCTTTTGCCGATGCAAGCTTTAAGCGCAATGCCGGATTCGCCTTCGTTATCCTGGGCGTTATCCTGGTTGCGGTTATCGCTGTAGTGACTTTCTTCCTTGATTCGGGCATGGACAAGTCCTTCATAAGCCCGCTGACGATCAAGGACAGAGACATCTCCAGCGCCGAATTCAGCTTTATGTATCATTACGAGCTCTTGAGCGAAGGTGTCGACCTTTTCGCTGCAGACGCGGAAGAAAAGCTCTCCTCCCCTTATCTCGACGATGAGAACTTCGCAAATTACAGAGAATACTTTAGATTCGTAACTGCTCAGGACCTTCAGAAGATGGAGATCCTCTATGATGACGCCACAGCACAGGGCTATAACATTGAGAAGCCCCACTACGACCGTGCCAACGCCTATATCAACTGGCTTAAGGGTAAGGCTGACGAACTCGGCGTACCTCTCGACACATACATCAAGGGCGTATTCGGAAGCCAGGTAGATGAGCAGTGCATTATCAACACTCTCGCCAAGAAGTACTTTACAGAGGACTATGCCGACGGCGAGAAGCTGATCCAGCTCTCGGCATCCGATGAACAGGCAGAAGAAGCATACAACCAGTCCAGAAATGTCTACGACCTCGTAAGCTACAAGATCCTCAGAATGACTTTCGAGCAGAGAGACAAATCATTTATCGATACAGCCAACCAGAGATGCCAGAAGATCATCGATGCTATGGACAGAGATCCTTCCAAGTTCGAATCCTGCGCAGCTCCGTACTTCTCAGGCATCGAGAAGAACACCCTCCAGCAGCAGGACTCCACACTTGTACCCGACTGCCGTTATGAAGATATTTCCCATGACGATTTCAGGGACTGGCTCTTTGACGAGACGAGAAAAGACGGTGATTCCGTAATCTTCCACGATGAGGACGGCTTCCCTATCATCCTTGTTTTCGTATCGAGAACACGTATGTCAGAACAGCTCCGCAACTGCTATATCATCTCTGCCAACGTCCAGACAGGCGAAGGCGACGAGATAGCACCCGATATTGCAGCAACACAGGCTTTGTCACAGGAGATCTTCGATTTTATTGATGATGCCGACAGCTGCAACGAAGTTGAGAACCTTTACAACGACTATATCCTTGCAGGCCAGATGTCAGTTATCCACGACAGCCAGATCTACAAGGCCAAATACCAGTCTGCCCTTGCCGAGTGGATATTCGCTTCCGACAGACAGCTCGGTGATAAGACCATGATCGAAGTTGATGGTACTTTCTATGTTATCTACTTCATCTCAGAATCGCCTAATCCCGAATGGTATGACATGGTCAACAGCTTCCTGAGTATGAATAACCTCCAGCAATTCATCCAGTCAAAAGAGGGTGAATACATCTGGAAGTTCAATAACGACGGATTAGCCCAGATAAAGGACGTACCTTAAAAAGTAATTGGTATTACTATTACTGCATGCCGCTCATGGCGACCTGCTGGATAAGTACGACTATGATCGCAAAAACAAATGTCAGGAGCATAGCTCCGATCAATATCCAAGCTAAGATCTTGGTTCCTGTTTTTTTGCCGTCTGCTCTCATATAAGTACTTCCTTATTCAGATTATTTAATTATTCGCGTCTGCACTGTCACCGATCACGATGTTTCGTGTAAGCTCTTTGCCGTCACGGATTATAACGGCTTCAATTACATCGCCGACCTTATGTGAATCGCGCACCTTAATAATATCACCGGTCTCTTTTATTTCAACACCGTCGAGCGTGACGATGATATCACCGATCTTAAGGCCTGCCTTCTCAGCCGGACCGCCGGGAACCATCTTGGCTACATATACTCCGTCTTTTGCGCCGAAATACGCATCTGCGGAGACATAAGTTACGGATACACCGAGATAAGGACGTCCGACAACTTTACCGTAGTTGATGATGTCCTCAATGATCTTCTTAACGGAATTGATCCTTATCGCGAATCCCAGGTTCTCCGATGTCGAAGATACGATCTTCGCATTTATGATTCCTATTACTTCGCCGAAAGAATTGATGAGCGGGCCGCCGCTGTTGCCGGGATTGATAGCCGCGTCAGTCTGTATGATATCGACATAATATCCGTTCCTGTTGATCTCTCTGGAAGGTGCCGAAATGACTCCGACCGTTACAGTGTCATCTAACGTTCCCATTGCGTTTCCGATGGCAACGGCAAGTTCGCCTGCCTGGAGATTGTCGGAATCACCAAGAGTAACATGCGGGAGCTTCCTGTCTGTATCCACCTTAAGAACTGCAATGTCGGTCTGCGCATCGCTTCCTACGACCTTGGCTCTTACGGACTGCTTCTCATCAGGCAGAATGACCGTAACGTAATAAGTGCTTACTGCTCTGTCTGCGAGAACGACAACATGCTGGTTGGTAACGATATAACCGTCTTCGGTGATAATGAAACCCGTACCGGAGCCGATCTTGGTCTCCTTGCCGTCATCAATGCCTACTACGCTGAGAGATACAGTCGCGGGGCTGACGAGCTTTACTATGTCTACTGTGGTAAGTCTCTTCTTGTTGACCGAAGCTGCGTCTTCTATTGAGAACCAGGGTTCAGGCAGTTCCGAAGGCTCGGAATTCATGTTGCTCCCGATCGCTTCTATAGGATCGACATATGACGGATCAGTCTCTATCTGCTGGTTATAGAAATTGTTATAGGTAAGAATGCCCTCGAGGCCGGTGTTCATCCTGAAGATGTAGAGCGTCTGGTATCCGGAGAAAATCACGCATGCCAGAAGGAGCACAGCCATCAATATCAATGCCTGACGGTAAGCCTTTTCCTTTGGGGTGAAATCAGAACCTCTCTTGGATCTTTTTATCTTCTCGTTATTCTCGTTTTCCATTATTTTTCCTCTTAATGAACTTATCTTTATAAGTCTATCCCGTTTGCTTCAATTATTTTGGGCGATTTCTTGTCAAATCGCAAGTCAGGAAATGGATACCCCGGGGCCTTTCATCAGAAGATCTATCGGCTCATCCAATACCAGCAGGCCCCCTGTTAAATCCAGGCAGTACCTCCTGATATCGTTTTCGGCTTCTTTGGGGACAATGATATCAAATGCGACATCTGAGCCGTACTCAATGTTTTCGATCGTCCAGCCGGAAGATGCGGCTTTTCTCGATAACATCTCGAAAGCAGGATAAGAACAATTCCTTCTCCATTTAAGAGCGGGAATCAGTATTACCGGCTCTCCTGCCTCAAGCGCCTGCCTGCCGCTGTCGGTATAAGCTCTCCTAAGGCCTCCCGTTCCAAGGAGCGTCCCTCCGAAATATCTGGTCA
The DNA here is from genome assembly GCA_017537905.1 of Clostridiales bacterium. Next base: position 18,217 of record JAFYJX010000055.1, read on the forward strand.
CGCATATCATGGAATCGGTAAAACCGTTTGATGTCAAAAGTTCCAACAGGGGCTGCCCTGCTGTTCCCTGCGGCTCGCCGTCGTCGCTCGATTTCTGTCTGGAATTCTCCCCGCCTATAACCCAGGCATAGCAGAGATGCCTTGCATCCGGATATTTTTTCCGCTCCTGTGAGAGATATTCGGCTGCCTCTTCCGGGGATGTTATATGAAAGCTCCTGCCTATAAAGACCGACTTCTTTACTTCGATCTTGGAATCACCGGTTTTGCTCAGCGTAACGTTAGGGCTCAATCCTTAATGCTCTCCCTGTACTTCTGATAAGCCATCATAAGAAGGGATTTATCCTGGCTGTATGTGATCTCATCAAGTGCCTGTCCGACTTCCACAAACTTGCAGTCTATCGTGCCGGAATCCGGAAAAGCCTCGCACACTTCGTTCTTCGTCTCCATAACAAACCATGAGATATTGTTATGTACAGGCTTTCTTCTCGAGATCGAATAGAACTCGTAATTGGTCTTTCCGCACGGAGCAATTACTTTGGCATCGACATTTGTCTCGATATGAACACGTTCCCTGGCGAAATCAGAAAGTGACAGGTCAGCAGAGCCCTTAACGGCACCTTTGGGAAAGCCCCATTCATGCTTATCATTGCAGACAAGGAGGACCCTGTCTCCTGAAAATACGATTCCGCCTGAACAATTTCGAACGATCATATCCTGCCAACCCTAATAAAATCAGATATTTATAACCCGATTTTATCACAGGTATATATGCTTTGCGTGGAGTTATTTGTTCTTTTTGAGGCAGGTCTGTATAATTGTCCTATGTTAAATAATAATGACATAAATAATAATCCTTCTAATCCGGACAATCTTGAGCTGGCAAAACTCAGAAGATTGCTCACGATCCTGCTGTCTGTAGCAGCGATCCTGGCAGTCGTTCTGGTAACTCTGGGCATCACCAAGATCATCAAGAGTGTCAACACAAGTGAGACTACTGTAAACATCCCGATCCTGGTAACGCTTAACTCCAGTGATGTAACAGTTACCGATCCGGTCGTCTATCACACCGAACAGTTGATCCAGTCAGATCTCGCCGAGAGCTACTGGCGACCTCTGCCCGAGATCCCCGAAGAGGATGTAAAGACGCCTGAGCACTTTGAAGTAAAAGGCCTTTATATCGGTACATGCTCCAACTTGGATAAGGCGATCGAGCTCTGCAAGAACAGCGAGATGAATTCCGTTGTAATCAACCTCAAGCAGGAATACGGTATTCCTTTCAAGACAAAGAACGAGACAGCCAGAGAGATTGGCTACGTATGGGATGCTTATGACATCGACAAGGTAATCAAGAAGTGCCACGACAACGGCGTAAGAGTCATCGGCCGTGTCGTCTGCTTCAACGATTCTCTCGCAGCATCCCACTTCCCGAAAAGGGCCATAACCGATTCATCCGGCAATGTCGTCAGGTTCAGCAACGAAGGTAATAACCCCTTCTTAAGCCCGTACAATACAGAGAACTGGGACTACCTGATCGAGATAGCGTTAGAGGGCGTCGAGCACGGCGTTGACGAGATCCAGTTCGACTACGTCCGTTTCCCTGCAGGCTCTACCAAAAATAAGGCTAAGCCTTACTACGGAGAAGAGGGCTCTACACCTACAAAGGCTGAAGCCGTTAACAGATTCCTCCAGGAAGCCAGGATCAAGATCCAGGACACACACGGCATTCCTGTTTCGGCAGATATCTTCGGTATCGTTCTTACTTCAGAGCTTGATGCCGGTATCATCGGCCAGGATTTCGCTACTCTGGGCATGACAGGCGTCGATTCCTGCTGCCCGATGTTATATCCTTCGCACTACGCTTTGGGAACAATGCTCGCAGGCCATGTTTTCAAGACTCCGGACAAAGAGCCTTACCTCATCGTATACAGCGTATTGCATGAATGCCGGTCGATATATGTGCAGCCGGGATTTACGACAATGAGGCCGTATCTGCAGGCCTTTACCGCATCTTATATCGGCAAGGGCAATTACATGGAATACGGATACCGTGAGATCAATTCGCAGATCAAGGCGATCCACGACGCAGGAATAACCGAATTCATCCTGTGGGATCCTAAATTCAACTATCCGCAGGGCAACTACGACGGAAATATGTCAGTTCAGACAGATTGAAACTGACGGCTTCTAAGCATAAAATATGTAGGTTATTTATTTAAGAGGTGACATCATGCTTGATATTAAATTCTTACGTACCAATCCGGACATCGTAAAA
>JAFYJX010000056.1 GCA_017537905.1 Clostridiales bacterium
GAGATCGACTCTGCTGCGACGAGCAGAGAGGAGATCGGCAACGGGCCGCACTATGGGACCGTCAGCAAGTTAAGGCAGGTCGGCATCCCCGTCATTCCCCACCGCGCGCGCCAGATGACCCGCGCCGATTACGAGCATTTCGATTACCTGATCGGCATGGATTCGTATAACATTTCGAACATGACGCGTTTGGCCGGCGGAGATCCGGACGGCAAGATCTACCAGCTGCTGACCTTTGCGGGGAGCAATCGCAGCATCGCCGATCCCTGGTACACCGATAATTTCGACGAGACCTACGACGACCTGGTCGAGGGGCTTAACGCGTTCATGAAACATCTGGGATATTTGTAATTTGCCCGAAAACTCCTATAATCGGACTCATAGTTCGATTTTAGGGGTTTTGTCTGAAAACTAGCGCGCAAACCTACAAAAACCGACAAAATCGTACCGGCAGTTCGATTATAGGAGTTTTAGAGGACGCATCATGATTCTCGTTTACTGGCTCATCTTCGTTAATCTCACCGCGTTCTTCCTCTACGGCGTGGACAAGTCGTGCGCGCGAAGAAACAAGCGCCGCATCCCCGAGAAGACCCTTCTCTTCTGGGCCTGGATCGGCGGCTCCACCGGCGCATTCTTAGGCATGAGATTTTTCCACCACAAGACGCTGAAGCCCAAGTTTTTCGTGGTTCCCGTCCTGATGGTCGTCGAGATAATCATCTGCGCCGTCTGCCTCTATCAGAATTACCACCTGGTCACGACCGAATATCAGGCTGACATCGGCCTTGGCACCGAACTTACTATCGTTCAGGTATCCGACCTCCACAACCAGTTCTTCGGCGTCAAGCAGAGCACGCTTCTTAAGCAGATCGAGAAAGCTGAACCCGACATGATCGTCGTCACCGGCGACATCGTCGATAAGTCCCACACGAACTTTGCCATCGCAGAAGACTTCATCGAAGGCGCGGTCAAGATCGCCCCTGTTTATTACGTTACGGGCAATCACGAGCTCTGGCTGGGCGATAAGAAAATGGCTTCTTTCTACGACAGGATGCGCTCGCTGGGTGTCATCTTCCTTGACGATACTTATGTCGATATGGGCTCATATGTGCTCGCCGGCATCGCTGATAAATCACTCGATTCGTTCGTGGCTTATCCGCCTTTCGACGACAGCAAGCCCGTCATAATGCTCGCGCATGAACCGCAGTATTCGGCGCTCTACAAGAACCTCGGCGCAGATATCGTTTTCACAGGCCACTACCACGGCGGACAGATAATAATTCCGGGCAAGGGCGGCTTAGTCTCACCCGAGTTCGAGCTCTTCCCCAAGATGTATGAAGGCATGCACGATGTAGGCGGCATGCAGCAGGTAGTCTCCAGGGGCCTCGGCAACAGCATTGCGCCGGTTCGAATTAACAACTATCCGGAAGTTGTTGTGGTGAAAGTGCGCTGATGACTTAGTATTAACGCCTATTCTGTTCGGCTCTTCAAAAGTCCGGAAAAAAGTCCGACTATATCGGACTAATTTCTGGATTTTTATCATTCATAGTCACCAACCCACGATAGCAGCCCAAATTCAGCCTCGCCAGACTCTCCATTCCCGTTGCACCGCCAGTCTTCAGCATGTTAAAATTTCTTTATGAATTACGCTAAAACTGTCGCAACCGAATATGGTCTGGTCAGAGGCATCGTCAGGGACGGGTGTCATGAATACCTTGGCATTCCCTACGCAGCGCCTCCGGTGGGCGACCTGGCGTTTAAGCATCCCATACCGCCTGAACCCTGGAGCGGCATCAGAGACGCCGTCAAGGGCCCTATAAGCCCCGTTCAGGGCACCGGGCGCTCTACTATCGCGCTTGACGGCAGAGACTGTCTGTATCTCAATATTTTCGTGCCCGAGAACATAGAACCCGGCGCGCCCGTAATGGTGTGGTTCTACGGCGGCTCTTACGCAAACGGCGGTGTCGGCCGCATGAACGATGAGACCGACGAGCTCTCGTACGACATGGCCAGGTTCGCGCGTGAGACAAAGACCGTCTGCGTAAACTTCAATTACCGCCTTAATCTCGAAGGCTTTCTGAACCTTCATTTTCTTGATAAGAATTTCGATCAGAACAACGGACTTTTCGACCAGATCCTGGCGCTGAAATTCGTCCGAAACAACATCCACCGCTTCGGCGGAAATGCCGATAACATCACGATCTTCGGCCAGAGCGCAGGCGCTGCATGCATGCTGGTCCTGATGGGCAGGCCTGAGACGGCCGGCCTGTTCGACAAAGCGATCGTCCAGTCCGCGTGCGTCGATTCTTTCTGGACCGAGAAACAGAGCCAGCGTCTCACCTACAAGTACCTGAATTTCCTGGGCGTCAGTCCCTCCGAAACAGGCCGCCTCAAGGACATTTCGATCGACAAGATCCACGAGGCAAACCGCCTGCTGCGCAAGCTCGTCCTCCGCGAGGGCAACTCCAACTGCTGCTTCTCGCCCACGATCGACGGCGTCACGATCCCTGAACGCCCCGGCGACATGGCCAAGCGCTTTGCCAAGCCCGTCCTGATCGGTACGACCTCTCAGGAAGGCGACCTCTTCGTCAAGAACATCCCCAACGCGGCGCTCCCGCTTGCAGCCTACTGGTTCAAGTTCAAGTTCCGCCCCGGCAAAGGCGCCCACCGCTTCATGGCCGACGACTTCACCGCCAAATTCTATAGAGAGCCCGCCTATGACATCGCGCGCAATATGGCAGGCGACGCCTGGGTCTACGAATACCGCTACCAGACGCCCAACATGCTCAAGGCCGAATCCGGCTGCTGCCACGCCTGCGAGCTGCCTCTCCTGTTTGGCAAGTCCAATGCCTACATCAATATCGACGACCCCGTCTCCCAGCGCGTCGGCGAAAAGCTCCGCGAGATCTGGGGCGAATTCGCCTATAACGGAGAGCTGCCGTGGAAGAAATTTAAGGTTGATGGGGAAGTAAAAGGCATCGAATGAGGGCTGCCTGCTCCCACGTGAAAACGCACCTCTCCCTTCACAAAACGCACCAATAGAGCGGTTTAACATTGTTAAACCGCTTTTTTGCGGGTGGAAAACGGTGTGTGTGTCTTGGAAAATACTTTTTTTGGTCGATTTAGAGCACTTTTCAGGTATTTTTGGTCGAAAATACCTGTGCAGTACTTTTTTTGGCTATTTTAGGACACTTTTTAGGTACCGGGCGGATTTTACCGGCCCGCTTCAAATTCCCAAAAAACATACCAAAAACAGAGTAAATCTGGGACCTTTTTAGGTAACTGCAACCTCAGTAAATATTTCTGCACCCACGCCCCCCTTTTCCTACACTCTCTGCGCAAAGTGTGATTACAAAGTGTAATTCCCTCTTGTATAATGGGTTTATGTAAAAGCCTTCACGGAGGATCTGACATGGTTGTATCAACAAAGGGACGCTACGCACTGCGCGTAATGATCGATATCGCAAAGTACGGCAAGGATTCTTATGTCACGCTGAGCGGCATCGCTGAAAGACAGAATCTCTCGGAAAAATATCTTGAGGCGATCATAAAGATGCTCGTGAAAAGCGGCCTGGTCAAGGGCCTCCGCGGCAAGAAGGGCGGCTACAAGCTCGCTCGTAGCGCTGAGGAGATCTCCGCTTGGGACATCATTTCCGTCACCGAGAACGACTTCTATGTCGTTGCTTGCATGGATCCGAAGGCGCCGAAATGCGACCGCATCAATTCCTGCGTAACCCTGCCGATGTGGAAGGACTTTTCCGAGACGATGGAAGCTTTCTTCAAGAAGTACACGATCGCCGAGCTCGCGGAAAAAGAAAGCTGACCGGCCCTCTCGAAAACACTGACTAACAACAATCAAATAGAAAACCCCGAAGTAGCCGCTTCGGGGTTTTTGTTTTTTTACAGTCCTCTCTCCTTCAATCCCTGCACGACGCTTACGTAGAATTCTCTGATGTCGAAGCCGTCGATGTTCTCGCGGTTTAAGTCGATCATGTCGGCGTGCGAGATGCCGCGGAGGCCGGGGTTGGTGAGGAAGTGATAGTCGGATCCCCACTTGAAGGATTCTTCGCCGACCAAACCGTCGTTGAAGCCGTCGAAATGCTTGACGAAGTGATAGCTCATGTTAAGAGGGAACCTGCCGTTTACGGCGTGGTTGAGCTTAGAGCCGAAGCTCTGGGTGTAGACGCCGTCGAACTGGTACTGCATCGGCTCCATCTCTTTGTTGAGCTGCTCGACGCCTGCTTTGGTGAGGTCGGTAACGGCCTTAACAAAGTCAGGGTTGACGTCGCCTGCGAGCTTAGCGCCTTTGTTATAAGCGGCAGCAACGGTGTTGCGCAGCTTCTCAGGTGCCTTGTTCATCAGGTACTCCGCGAATTCACAGCCGTGGTGCGGCGTGTTGATAGTCGTAAGTGAAGCGACATAGGGCGCCATGCCGAGCATGCAGACGCAGTAGCGTGAATCGAGGCCGCCCTTGCTGTGCGCGATGATGTTGACCTTCTCGGCGCCGGTCTCCTGGAGGCAATTAACGATAGCCTTCTTGATCTGGAGGGCGCAGGTGTGGACGTCGCCCGCGGATTCCTGGCCGCCGTAATAGATCGTCGCGCCGTTCTTGATGAGCTCGGCGGGAACGCGGCCCCAGTAATTCAGGTGCTCGGAGTCACGGAAGAAAACGCCGTGGACCATGAGGATCGGGTACTTGGTCTTGCAGACCTGCTGGTCCTTTCGAGCGAGATTGCGCCAGTATCTCTGGCTCTCTTCGCGGACTTCGCGTCCTGCGATCTTAACTATTATCGAGAGCACGAAAAGATTGGCAACGGGGATCATGCCGCAGAAGATGCCCAAAAGCCTCATTCTGATGCCGATCTGCTTTGATGTCAGATAAACGAGGATGATGCCTACCCAGAAATAGAGGTTCAGCAGGCCGAGCGTTACGCACGCATATGTGATGATCGCGGGCCACCCCAACTGCTCGTGGAAGAACAGCGACACTATAAATGCCGGAACGACAACGAGGAGCGTGAACGGGAACACTGACAAGATCGTGTTGCCGTAGGAACAGGTCCTGAGCCTGAAGCCTGCGATGCCCGAAGCGTAGAAGCCGGGGAATATGAATGCCAGAACAGCCAGGACTACTGTCAGTGCGATAAACCAGTAGCTGAACTGATATAGAAATGTCGAAAGGCATGACGCCGTGACGAAGATGCCGTCGAGAACTTTTATAGCCGGTTTTTCTTTAAACATTTAAGAATCACCTTCTTTGTCGTCTTTATAATCTTAACTGCCGACGGTTCCCCGCCGGCAGCTGCAGTTCGTTTATATAGTTATTGTAGCACCTTTACCAGCTTGCCGAGTCGCCGTAGTTGTAGTCGACCTTTCCGCTGTCTCCGCTGCCACGGACCTTGTTAGCTTTGTCCTGGATCTCCTTGATCTTCTCGGCAGGTGTCTTTGTAGGCTGAGGACCCTGTCCGCTGCCTCCGCTGTTGCCGCTGTCATCACCCGGTGTAGGTGTGGGAGTGCCCTGGCCTTGTCCGCCGCCGCCCTGGGTAGGTGTCGGGGTTCCTGTACCCTGGCCCTGGTCTCCGCCGGTAGGTGTGGGAGATCCCTGACCCTGGTCACCGCCGGTAGGAGTGGGCGTACCCGTTCCGTTCTGTCCGCCGGGTGTAGGAGTCGGTGTACCGGTTCCGTTCTGGTTGCCGTCAGGGGTAGGTGTAGGTGTTCCCTGGTCGCCGCCCGGTGTAGGTGTAGGAGTGGAAGTGCCCTGGTTCTGGCCGCCATCAGGTGTCGGCGTAGGAGTATTCTGGTCCTGGCCGCCTTCAGGTGTGGGAGTCGGAGTGTTCTGATCCTCACTGCCGCCCGGAGTGGGAGTCGGTGTAGGTGTCTCATCGCCGTCCGGCTTGGATGTCGGAGTGGGCGTAGGTGTAGGATCGTTAGGATCTCTTGTAGGCTGAGGTTCCTCCGAAGGAGTCGGCGTGGGCGTGGGATTCTCGAACTGGTCTCTCAGCTGCTTGATGAAATCGTCGATCTCGTTGTAGAGCTTCTGGGCAGCATAGTAATGACCGGTGTTGTCCTTGGTCGCACAACCCTTCTCTGCGAGGATGCTCTTGGCAGTCTCACAGATCTTGATGGTGTCCTCGTAGTTATCCTTTGTGATCTTCTTTACGTTGATAGGCTCAACATAAGCAAGGGCGTAGTTTACTCTGATCTTGCAGTCGTAGGGATCTTCGGGCTTTAGGTTCAGGGCCGTCTGGTATTCCTGCTTGGCCTTTGTGTGGTTCTTGAGCCTGAAGAAGATATTGCCCTTGTTGAAGTGCTCGATATAAGGCTGCGTGAAGCCTAAGAAACCGAGCTCATTCTGCTGGTAGAGGCCGTTGTCGTAGTTCTTGATGAGCTGTCTGTTGCTGTAGTAATTTACGAGCAATACGCCCAGCAGGAGTGCGGTTACGATCCAGATTGCGATTGTAATTTTCTTCAGCATAACGTCACACCCTCCTCTTTACGCTTATGAATTCATAAGCGACCAAAGCTGCGAGCGGTATGACGAACCAATAGTAGGTATCTGCATATCCGTACTCTGTTGATTCTTCCTGCTGCTTGTCGAGAAGCTGCATGATATTTGCGATGGTATCGTCAAGATCCTCAGAATCGTTCATGTGGATATATTGGAGATTAAGGTCTGACGCGATCTGCTTTAAGTTCTTCTCATCGATCGATGAGACAGCAGGCTGGTAAGGGTATGATCTCTTATCCTCGACCAATACCGTCTCGTCGTGGAGCTCGTCGTAGTAGTGCATCTGGCCGCCCTTTGTCGTGCCGTAGCCCATGACTGCGCCGCCCTCGATGCCTTCTGCGATGCCCTCGAAAGATTCGAGTTTGTGGTCGTCGGTGTTTTCGCCGTCGGAAATAAAGAATACGACAACGTGGCCGTCGTTAAGCATCTTGGCATCGTTGATCATGGTGCCCAGGAGATCCCTGCAGACGCTGATATTCGTGCCTGTTGCGTGATAATCGACCAGCGGCTTCATGGCATCAACGACGGACCTGACATATGAAGGGTCATCTGTGAACGGCGTTAAGAGGTTAACGTCGTTGTTGAAGTCGATGATGCAGAACTTCGCGCCGGTGAGGTTCTTCGTGATGTATTCGATGTCGGCCTTCGCGCCGTCCATACGTGTGACCTTGTCGTCACTGCCGTTATAGTCTTCTGCCATCATGGAGAGTGTGTCGTCTACAACGATAATGCAGTAACAGTTAAGCTTCTGTCTTAATACCTTGACTTCGCTCGAGATGTACATAGGTCTTAAGTTGATCGCGAAAAGGAGCAGCACCATCAGTATCTGACGGATGTAGGGAATGACGCCCTTCCTCTTGATCGCAAGAAGCGCAACGCAGATTATGACCATCAACCATATAGGGATTATCGGGTGGAACGTAATATTATTCATACGGTCACACTTTCAAAACGAATGCGCAGAGCAGCATCAATGAAATTGACAGCAGCAGGAGCCTGAAGGGCTTCTCCGGCAATTCGTTCTCGATAATCTCATATTGTGTATCGTCTAATGTCGCCATCTCTCTTCTGAGATCGGAAACAATATTCTCGACAACTTCATCGTCTTCACCGTACCAGAAGTTTCCGCCGGTTTCTTCGATGGTATCTTTCATCATCTGGCGGTCATTGTCCCTCATCAGCTCGGTGCCGATACCGAATACCGTAATGCCTCTCTCCTCAGCCATCTTGCCTGCTTCAGGAAGCGTTACGATCTCGTCGCCGATAACGGCATTGTCGTTGTCGGTTGTAAAGATGATGATCCTCGTACGGTCGGGCTTTTCCTCGATGTCGTAGAAATCGATGACCGCGCCTGCTAATCCTTCACCGATGATGGAAGATCCTCTGTCAGGGTAGCCTACGAGAGTACCGTTCTCCAGGTATGCTTCAACCTGGCTGTACTTGGCACTCGGAAGAATGTTCTTGTTCAGATAATCGAGTCTCATCTGCAGACCCTCTTTGAGCGCATCGAGCTGCCTGATGATGTACTGATAGTCGTTTGTAAGAGGGCACATAAGTACCGGTGATGTGTTGAAGATAACGATGCCGAAACGCTCACCGTTAAGCTCTTCAACGAGCGATTTGAGCTTGTCGATGAGCGTAGCGTTGAGGTGATCTACTGATGTCGAAACGTCTAAGCAGAGGATGATGTCCCTGTTGTAGTTTGCAAGCTGCTTTGTCTCAGTCTTGTAAGGGCGCGCCATCAGATATCCGGACAGCAGGATGCTGGTGATGATGAGCGCTATAAGCGTGTACTTTAAGACGACGTACCAAGCCATCTTTGTCTTGTAGGTCGAATCGTTTTTGAGGTATTCGGGCAGGTAAGCCTTCTTGCCGCCCTTGAACTTTTTCGAGCGCCTCAGCGATATGAAGGCCGCAATGGCAAAGGCCACCGCAACACCCACACTGATGTATAAAACTAACGGTGTCTTTAATTCCATTCAGCTACCAATCTCCTTGATCTCTCCAAAGATGCCTTAACGTCACCTTCAGATATCTGGTCGAACTCCGGCTGATAGTATTCGCCGATGAGCTTTGCAAGTCCCGCATATTCGGTACTGCTGATCTCGGCTAACGTAAACTTATCAACTTCGGTTCCCGTTGCTTTATAAACAAATTCTCTTACGACCTTACTCATGCTCTCGTAAGCAGGCCTGATGCCGGTCTGGTCCTGATTGTACTTCTCTTCGATCGCGTTGAGTTTGGCGATGTATGCGGCCTTAAGCTTAGAGAGGTCCGGCTTTACGAAAACGGGCTGCTCTGCTACCTTCTCGACCTTTTCCTTCTTCTTCATGTCCTTGATAAGTGAGTAAAGGACCATGAGAATGATCGCGACAGTAATAGCCGCAAAGATACCGCCGACTATCGCAATCGGTACAACAGAGAAATCAAATGGTCTTCTCAAGTTAATCGTCGTAGGCATTTATCAGTTCACCATCTTATTCTTCTCTAATAATTCCGCGATCTTGCCGTCGACCCTGTCAGCCGTATCGACTTCGACCCACGGTATACCATAACGGTTAAGCTTCGTGACAGCTTGTTTTTCCAAGTCTTCGACGATCTTCTGCTGCTGCTTTTTAATGGCCTTGCTCGTCGAAATGAATGGCGGGAAGTAATCCGAGCCTCCGACATTGTAGACCTTCTTGCCGAAGATGTCAGAATCGCTGACCTTTATGAGGAGCACGTCATGGACAGTCGTGATCTGTCCTAACAGGTTATCCTGCAGGTTAATGATGCCCTCTAAGTCGGTTACCATTACAACGATCATGCGCCTCTTGATGTTGTGCATGATGTGCTTCAGGATGCCGTTAAGGTTGGAATTGTTTGTGGGTGTCAGGCATTTCGCATAGCCTTCGAGAAGGAATTCGAGATTTAAAAATCCCGTCTTAAAAGGAGATCTCTCCATCTTCTCGTCGTGGTAATAAAGGCCTGAAACATAGTCTCCGTTGTCGGTAACCATGTAAGCGAGCGTACCGCCTGCCATAAGGGCTACTTCGCCCTTGTCCTCACCGGTCTTGGTGGAAGCTAACATTCTCTTGTTCGCATCCATGACCAGCATGATGTTATGTCTCTTCTCGGCGATGTACTGCCTTATAAGAACCTTCTGGGACCTCGATGTGGCCTTCCAGTCGATATCCTTGATATCGTCGCCGGGCACGTACTCACGGAGCTCATCGAAATTCATACTTCTGCCCTTATAAATGGAGTTGTATGAACCGTCGAGAACTCTGCTCGTAGCTTTGTCCGTAGCGATGGTCTTATAACGCTTCAGCCCAAACTTGATTTTCGAGACGTAGTCTAGATTCATGGAGTAACGATAGCTCCGACAATAGCATCAACGATCGTTTCTTCCTTAACGCCGTCAGCGATGGCTGCGAAGTTAAGCATGATCCTGTGACGCATTACTTCGTGGCGCATTGCCTTAACGTCGTCAGGTGTAACATAAGCTCTGCCCTGGATGAGCGCAACTGCCTTGGAAACTTCCATGAACGCGATGGCTGCACGTGTGGAAGAACCCATTGCAACATACTCAGCGAGGTTTGCAGGGATATATTTCTTCGGGTCTCTCGTTGCCTGAACGATATCAACGATGTACTTCTTGATCGCAGGTGAGATGTAGACTCTCTTGCAGAGGTCCTGTAAGAACTCGATGTCTTCGATCGTAGCTACGGAGCTTGCGCCTCTGAAGACGTCGCCCTCGATCCTGTTAAGGATCTCGACTTCCTCGTTTACATTAGGATATGTGATTATTTCTTTAAGTAAGAATCTGTCCTGCTGTGCCTCGGAAAGCTCGTATGTACCTTCCTGCTCGATCGGGTTCTGCGTAGCGATAACAATGAATACCGGAGGAAGCTTATATGTCTGGCCGCCGATACTTACTGATCTCTCCTGCATCGCTTCGAGCATCGCGGACTGGGTCTTTGCGGACGAACGGTTGATCTCATCGAGGAGAAGGAAGTTCGCATAGACAGGTCCGATCTTTGTCTCGAAAGTATTATTTGTCATGTTGAATGTCTGCGTACCGATGATATCAGACGGCAGCAGGTCCGGCGTACACTGAACTCTCGAGAACGATCCGCCTACAGCCTCGGTCATGACCTTGGCAGCAGTGGTCTTAGCAAGACCCGGCACGGACTCCAAAAGAATGTGACCGTTGGCGATCATGGAAACAAGGAGCGATACTCCGAGCTGCGACTGGCCTACGATCTTTGAATTGTAGTAAGTCCTGATTTTGTTGATGATGGCACCTGATCTGGCAAGCTCATCAACATTGATGTTCATTACGAGTTGTTCAGCCATAAAAACCTCTCATTTTCTGTACGTTGGAACTACAAGCTGTCTGCCGCTCTAACCCCCGCGGTCTGCTTTGGTTTCCGGCATTTTGTGTCCCTTACGCACGATACCGTAAAAATATTTTGACTTGCTTATTATACTATCTAAACGGCTTTTTTCTATTAATTTTGTATGAATGCTTCACTTTTACGCCATTTTTAAGGGGTGTGGACGCTTTGAAGGCGCCGTTTTACTGCCTTCCCGGCCCCTAATTTCTTATGTGGAATTCCACATAAGGAATTAGGGATTATCAGACGTGTTTTTGGGGCGCGTCACTTCCACGGGCTGCCGTTCTCGTTGACGAGGTCAAGCTTTTCGAGCATGTCGCACCTCGTGATAGCAACAGTGACCTTGCCTTCAAAAGCAGGGTCCTTCTCGTAATCTGCGAGCGACGGGAGGAACCTGAATTCCTTGTTATCCGTGATCATGTAACCGCCGGCCGGCCGGTTCGTATCGTAAACCTGCAGGACGATGTACTTGGCCTGCTGGTACGATTTCTTCAAATTGTCCGTCAGGTATTTTTCGACGTCGATTCCGTTCTTTTTGCAGAACTCCAAGAGCTTGTCGTAGCTGTCGAAAGACATGTTCTTGCCGATAAGGTCCTTGCCGCCGTAAGGAACATTTACGGGCGGATACAGCGACAGATAAATGTCTTTATTCGCCGCGCCCAGCCTGCCCAGGATGCTTTCCGCCTTGCTTTGAGCTTTTTTAAGAGTCTTGTCATCCGTCGTCATGGTCCAGTCGCCGGTCTTGATGATCGTGACCTCGCGCTTCGTCTCCGGGTCAAAGAACTTAAACGTGTAAGAGCCCATGTCCTTGCCGGTGCTCTTATCTGTTGTCTTAACGTCGGGATCGATCTGTCTGCAGATGTCGTAAAGCTCCTTCAGCTTCTCAGTGCTTATGTGATATGACGGCTCCGAATACTTCTTCAGATAAGTGACCGCGAGATCCCTGCCGTTCTGGTCATTTGCCATTCCCGCCGCGTTCTCGAAAACATAAACGTCGCCGTTATTCAAAATGAGCATCTTCGCGGACTGGTAGCCCCACGCCATATTGCCGTGTTCGTATGCGAAAAGTACGTAGTCTTCGGTGGCTCCTGCTGTGACAAGGTCCTGCGCTGCAGTGTCGGGCGTGTTGGTGTCTGTATCGGGGGCTGTATCAGCGTCTGAATTGGCGTCTGAATCGGAGTCTGTCATCTCGTCTTCAGTATCCGCCCCTCCGATATTGGCTCCGTTATAGATCTTTTCCGTAGCGTCACCGGGCTTTACATCAGCATCAGCCACTTCGCTGGCCTGTGTTTCCTGATCTGTGGCGTTCTGCGCCTTGTCCGTGCCGCACGCGGTAATTCCCGCGGCCATAGCTGCAACCAGCAGCACTGAAACAATCCTGTTTTTAAGCATAGTAATCCTCCCCTTATCTGCGGTCTTGCCATAAATACAGTTGAAGAATTAAAAATGTTGCAGCGGGTGGTTTGTTTGGGATCTACACTACTTAAAAATGCTCGGTATTTTCCCCGGCAGGTGCCGGGCATTTTACCGAGCAGACGCCAACCGCGCGCCACACACCTCGCCCACCACCCCAAATAAAAAAACCGCCGCAATGGGTGTTTGCGGCGGCTGGAGGTAAAGTGCATTCCGGATATTCGGGTGACCGGAAAACATTATTTATGAAAAACGGGTAGTTATAAGTCGTTTACTCTGCGTCGGTGGCCTCTGCTTTAGTTGCTTCGACAAATTCCGACGACGCTTCGTCGAGTGCCTCGGAGGCTGCATCGAGCGCTTCCTCGACCTCGGAAACCTTGTCCTTCTTTGCTGTCATTGCCATCTTGGAAGCCTTCTCTCTGGCTGCCTTTGAGGAGATCTCGAAAACAACGGCTGCGAGGAGAACCAAGCCCTTTGCGATCTTGATCCAGTCCTGGTCAACGCCAACGAGGGACATGCCCTGGTTGATGACGCCGATGAGGGTAGCACCGACAACCATTCCTACGATCGTACCGGCACCGCCGTAAGCGGAGACGCCGCCGACGATACAAGCTGCGATTGCGTCGAGCTCGAATTCCTGACCTGCGAAGGCGTTAGCAGCACCTGTTCTTGCTGTAACTACGAGAGCAGCGATAACTGTGAGGATTGCCATGTTGAGGTATGCAACGAACATGATGAGCTTGTTGTTGATACCTGAGAGACGTGATGCCTCAGCGTTGCCGCCGACCGTCATGAAGTGACGACCGATCGTTGTCTTCTCGGTGATGATTCCGTAGATAATGAGTACTGCGAGGATCCAGAGAACTACTACCGGGATACCGCCGTCCATTGCGAACTCAAATGTAAGGAACATGATTACTGCAACAATGATGGCGCTCTTGAAGATGACAAACCACATAGGATCTGCCTGGTAGCCCTTTCTGACCTTGTTGTTTCTGGAAACGATGTTGAGGATAACAACAACTGCAGCTCCTACAAGACCTAAGCAAAGGCAGGGAATATTGAGCTCGCCCCAAGGTGTCTCGAAAAGCTTACCTGTGAAGATACCTGTAAGGCTGTTCGGGAAGTTGGAAATAGCATTTGTTTGCGATGCCTTTGTAAGAACCTGTGTACCGAGACCACGGAAAGCGAGATAACCTGCAAGTGTTGCGATCCACGGAGGTATTCTTACGTATGCGATAAGGAATCCTAAGAGTGCACCGTATAACAGACCGATACCGATAGCGATAAGGAGTACTGTGGGTGTGCCGAGAGGATCTGCAGCTTTTACAAGCACCTGAACCATCTCGCCATCAACTTCCTTCATTTCCCAAACGCCGAACCACTTGTTCAAGAGGTCGTTTTCGACGGAGAAGAGACCGACGACTGCGCCTGCGAAGCAAACGAATGAACCTACTGAAAGATCGATATTACCACCGGTGAGCATACACATGAGCATGCCGGCACCTAAGATATATACGTATGCGTTCTGCTCGATGAGTGAAGTTACGACTGACGGATCGAGCATGTTGGTGCCTTTGACAAAGGCGGCCAGGAGTACAAACAATACATAGATTGCGAAGAGTGCTATGGCCATTACGTTCTTTCTGAGAACATCTTTCATGCTGAAGTTATTCATGCCTTAGCACCTCCTTTCTCTGCAGACGCAACATTTGCGGCCTTTTTCTTAGCTCCTTTTCTTCTCATCTGCATGATTACGTCGAAGAGAACTGCGGCGATAAGAACGATACCCTTAACAACCTTCTGGTAGTTAACAGGTGTATCTGCAATGGACATGCCCTGGTTGATGATACCCATGAGGGCAGCACCGATGATTACACCGCCGATGGAACCTGTTCCGCCGTATGCGGAAGCGCCGCCGATGAAGCATGCTGCGATAGCGTCCATCTCATAGCCGACACCGTATGTAGGTGTGGAACCCTGAAGTCTTGCAATGTTGAGAACGCCAGCGAAACCGGAGAGGATACCCATGAGAGTGTATGCGCTGAACATAACTTTCTTGGTGTCGATACCGGAAAGTCTTGTCGCCTTGGCGTTGCCGCCGACAGCGTAGAGGTTACGGCCGAGAGTGGTTTTCGTGGTGATATAAGCAAATATTCCGAGAACAAGAGCGATCCAGATAAGAGCTGTAGGAATTCCCTTGTAGCAGGAAAGCTTATAACCGAACCAGATGATTACGATAGCGATCAAAACTGTCTTGATAACGACTGTCGAAAGAGCATCAACCTTGTAGCCCTTTGCGATAAGTCTCTTGCGGTTAACGAAAGTGAAGATTACAAGTCCGATTGCAAGAAGGGCAAATACTACGAGGCAGATAACATTGCACTGCTGCTTCAAGAGCATGCTGAGCTCAGTTACGGTAGCCTTAGCTGCTTCCAGCTTTCTGCCTTCCCAAACACCGTCATCGATGTTCTGCTGATAAGCATTAATCGTTCTCTGGATCTGGACGGGGTCAGTTGTGAAAACACCCATTTCCCTGTAGTTGATCAAACCAGCCTTGTAAGGCGCAAGCTTATCAACAACGGTAGGACCGGGGATATAGCAGCTGTCGCCGCCGCCGAAGAGATTCAGATAGATCTTGTTGTCGATATCGATAGCTTTACCCTGCATGATGATGTTTGCGAGACCTCTGAATGCAAGCATGCCTACGAGGGTTGCAATGAACGGAGGAACGTTACGGTATGCGATCCAGTAACCGTGCCATAAGCCTACTAAAAGACCCATGCCGATCATTGCGACAAATGCAACAGGCCATGCTGCGTCGGGGAGGAACTTTAAGATCATCGCACCGACACCGCCGGCAAGGCATACAACGGATCCTACTGAAAGGTCGATATTACCACCGGTGAGGATACAGAGGAGCATACCTGTTCCCAAAACGAATACATATGCGTTCTGGGAGATCAAGCTGTCGATGTTCATCGGGTACAGTGTCTTACCAAAGGTAATTAAGTAGAATGCAATAACTACTACAACCGTAGCGATAAGCATCATGTATTTTCTTAGAAAGTTCATTACTTTATTTCCGCCCATATTATGCCTCACTTCCTTCGCCAGAGGCGTAATCTGTCTCGCCGCTTACACCTACGATGCAAGCCATGATGTTTTCCTGAGTTGCTTCGGAAGCTTTCATCTCTCCTACGATCTTTGCCTGGTTCATGATGTAGATCCTGTCGCTCATGCCGATGACTTCGGGGAGTTCTGAGGAGATCATGATGACAGACTTTCCTGCCTTGGCGAGATCGTTGATGATGCAGTAGATCTCATACTTAGCACCTACGTCGATACCTCTTGTAGGTTCGTCCAAAATGAGTACATCCGGGTTAGCGAACATCCACTTTGCGAGGAGGACCTTCTGCTGGTTGCCGCCGGAGAGGTTGCCTACGAGCTGCTCAACGGAAGGTGTCTTAGTTCTGAGCTTTTCGACATATTCCTGAGCTACTTCATATTCCTTATCCTTATCGATAAAAGTTCCTTTGCTGACGCCCTTAAGGTTAGCCAGCGTTGTATTTCTCAAAATAGAGTTGGACAATACGAGTCCGTTACCCTTACGGTCTTCAGTTACATAAGCAAGACCTGCTTCGATAGCCTGCTTGGGGCTCTTAAGAGTAACCGGCTTTCCGTTAAGCATAAGCTCACCGGAAATACCGATACCGTATGCTCTTCCGAAAATACTCATTGCAAGCTCTGTTCTGCCTGCGCCCATGAGTCCGTAGATACCAACTACTTCGCCTGCACGTACGTTGATCGAAACGTTGTCGCAGACCTTTCTCTCGGAGAATTCAGGATGGTAAACTGTCCAGTCCTTAACTTCCAGCATGACATCACCGATCTCAACATCGTGACGCTTCGGGAAACGGTCTGTGATCTCACGGCCTACCATGCCCTTGATGATCCTTGTCTCGGAGATATCATCAGTTGCAGCATCGAGTGTCTCGATCGTAGAACCGTCTCTTACGACCGTGATCTTATCTGCTACATAAGAAACTTCGTTGAGCTTGTGGGAGATGATGATCATCGTCAGTCCCTCTTCCTTCTGAAGCTTCTTCATGAGATCAAGAAGTGCTCTTGAATCGGTCTCGTTAAGTGATGAAGTAGGCTCATCAAGAATAAGGAGTCTGGCATGCTTAGCCAAAGCCTTTGCAATCTCAACGAGCTGCTGCTTACCTGTACCAATATCTTTAATAAGTGTTTTCGAGTTGTCTGTAAGGCCTACCATCTCGAGGTACTTGTCTGCCTCTGCATAGGTCTTATTCCAGTCGATACACCATTTGCTTCCCTGTTCATTACCAAGGAACATGTTCTCGCCGATCGTCATGTAAGGGATCAATGCGAGTTCCTGGTGGATAATAACGATTCCCTTTTTCTCGGAATCCTTGATGTTATGAAAATTGCATACTTCGCCGTCGTAAATGATGTCTCCCTCGTAGGAGCCATACGGGTAAATACCACTGAGAACGTTCATCAGCGTCGATTTACCGGCACCGTTCTCACCGACCAGCGCGTGAATCTCCCCTTCTTCAACCTTAAGGTTGACATTGTCGAGAGCCTTAACGCCCGGAAAAGTTTTGGTGATGCTATTCATTTCAAGCAAAACTTTTGCCATGTGTCGCCTCTTTCGTTAGATAAATTAGTTTTTGTTTTTTGTTTGCGAGTTTGTTTTAAGTTGAGTTTGTTTGTAGAGATGCGTTTGTTTCGAAAATTAAGTCTAGCCTCAATATACAGGCGGGGTTTCCCCCGCCTGTAAAAGGCTAAAGTAAATCTAATTACTTGAGCTGATCAGCTGTATAGTAGCCGGACTTGATGAGGATTTCCTCGTAGTTGTTGATGTCAGCAAATACAGGATCGCAGAGGTAAGAAGCAACCTGCTTCTTGTTGTTGTCATATGTGTTGTTTGTCTCTACTTCCTTACCATCAAGGATCTGACCAACCATTGTAACTGTTCTCTCAGCAAGAGTACGTGTATCCTTGAATACGGACATTGTCTGCTTGCCAGCGAGCATGTTCTTAACGGAAACGATATCGCAGTCCTGACCAGTAACTACAGGCCACTTATCCTTTAATGTGTAACGAGAGTCAAGTGCGTTTACAACGCCCTGAGCTGTAGAGTCATTGGAGCAAAGCCATGCATCGATCTGCTTGTCAGCATAGTTAGAACCGATGATGTTTTCTGCTCTAGCCTGAGCTGTAGCTGTTGACCATTCAGGTGTAGCAACAGAATCGAAATCCTTCTGGCCGGAAACTACTACGAGCTTGCCGGATTCGATGTAAGGCTTAAGAACGTCCATAGCACCATTGAAGAAGAATGTAGCGTTGTTGTCACCAGGATCGCCTGCTGTGAACTCGATGTTGAAAGGACCAGCAGCGTTATCAAGATCGAGAGCCTTCTTAACGAATTCGCCCTGGATCTGACCAACCTTGTAGTTGTCGAATGTTGCATAGTAGCTTACGTTCTCATTGCCCATGATGAGACGGTCATAAGCGATAACGGGGATCTTCTTAGCAGCAGCCTTATCAAGAGCTGTACCGAGTGAAGAAGCCTCAACTGCAGCGATAACGAGAACCTTACAACCGGAGTTGATCATGTTCTCAAGCTGAGAGAGCTGTGTGTCGGACTTGTTACCAGCGTACTGAAGGTCTACTTCGTAGCCAGCAGCTTCGAACTTCTGCTTCATGTAGTCGCCGTCCTGATTCCATCTCTGGAGATCCTTTGTAGGCATTGAGATGCCAACCTTTTTCTTTCCGGAACCAGCGCATCCTGTCAATGCAGCACATGCGATTGCAGCGCAAAGAATTGTTCCAAGAATTTTCTTTAACATTGGAAAATTTCCTCCTATTAAGTAGTATCGGCAATTCTTGCCACATACAACTTATCATTAGGCATATAGGAGTTGCATATCGAGATTCTTGATATTTTTGGTAAGTTGACATAATGTTCGGCGCGTTTTTAGCACAATTATGTGGTTGATATGTCCAAATTATCCAAATTGTGCTAAATACAACAAAAATGCCACAAACCTGATAAATGTATGGAAGTTATTTATATAGTAACGCGCGCGTGAATGGTGCAATCAAAAAGACACGGGCCTCATCGGAAACCGTGTCTTTTGCAGTTAATAAAATTACCCTGTCACTTATAGATCTCTTCCTTCAGATGGAAACCGCTGCTGATGATAACGCTGTCTAAGTTCTTACGCGTTACGCCGGAAGGTTCGATCGCAACATAAGGAATATCGTTTGAACCGTCGAAGAATGTACCTGTCGTATCGATCTTGTTGCCGCAGGCGAGCTGGACGGCGTATTCGGCAGCGAGTCTGGCGAGCTCTTCAACGGGCTTATAGACGGTTACGAGCTGGGTATTTTCGACAAGGCGCTTGCATGCCTCGAGATCGGCGTCCTGGCCGGTTACGTAGATCTTGCCTGCGTAGCCGCGCTCGGCCAATGCGTGGATAGCTTCGCCGGCAAGCGCATCATTACCGCACATGATGGCATCAGCCTGCTTTATCTCGTCGAAATGATCGTTTACAAAATCGTATGCGAGCTCAGGCTTCCAGTTCTCGCAGTTATATTTCAGGGAGATCTTCATGTTGTGCTCGGCGCAGACAGAATCAAAACCTTCCATTACCTGGGGAACGTTGTTGTCCGATTCGGGTCCCATGATCTCGACGATCGTGCCGCCGTCAGGAACCTTGCTGCAGACTGCTTCTGCCATTTCTTTTCCGACGGTCACGTTGTTGAACGAGATGTAGAGATCGGCGTTGCAGTTCATAACGAGACGGTCGTAGCAGATGACCGGAATGTTCTTGTTTTTGGCCTCTTTGAGGACAGGTGCAAGGGCGACCGCGTCAGCTGTAATGATGACGATCGCATCGACACCGATCTCGATGAAGTATTTGATCTGTGAGATCTGTGTGGCGACATCGCCGCCTGCTGATTGGACATTAACTTCGGCACCGAGTTCGTTTGCGGTCGATACGAAAACGTCACGGTCTCTGGTCCATCGCTCGATTACGAAGGAATCGAAAGAAAGGCCGATAAGGAGCTTATCGTCATCGGTGGTTGCCGGAACCTCGTTCTTTTCGGGAGTTTTGCATCCGCATAAGAGCAGGAGTGAACACACCATTAACATGGAAATGATCTTAACGATTGCTTTGCGCATTATCTTTTGCCCTCCTTGTACTCGGTCGGAGTAACGCCCGTGTGCTTTTTGAATATACGGGAGAAATAGTTCGGATCTGAATAACCTACCTCCGAACAGATCTCCTTCATGGACTTGTTGGTGCCCTCAAGAAGCTCTCTTGCCCTGGCGACCCTGACACCCGTCAGATAGTCGGTAAACGTAACGCCCGTCTGGTTCTTGAAGACCTTACTGAAATAGAACGGGCTGATATCGTACTTGCCGGAGATCTCGTCCAGCGAGATGTCTTCTTTGTAGTTCTGGTCGATGTATTTCTTGGCCTTCTCGGCGACGTCTTCAGTCTTGGCTGCATTGGCAGCAGAGATCATGGAAGCGGCGCGCTCGATGTGCGAGAGGAACCAGAGGCGGAGCTCTTCGTAGCTCTTCATCGAATTGATCTCAGGCAGGTATTCGCTTCTGGACATGAAGTGGTAGACGTGACCGCCGTTGCCGTATGCCAGGCGCTCGCCCCAGAGAACGAATTCCAGTACCTTCAGGCAGATATCGGACATGGCGCCGCCCGAAGATCTGACCATCCAGTCGAAGAAGATATTTGCCTGCTCCTGGGCTCTGGTGACATCGCCCATTGCGATCGCGTCGAAAAGGTCCTTCTCAGTCTTAAGCGGATAGTCGGTATCGTATTCGCAGCCTTCGGGAAGGTCAACGGATTCGGCAACTGTCTGCTTGGTCTTAACGAGTATGGAGAGCGCTTCGCTGTAGGAATCCGCCATGTTCTCGAGAGGCTTGACGGGGCCTATTCCGATACGGAAATCGATGCCCAGAGCGTCGGTCAGCTCCTTCTGCGCGTTGTTCGCGGAATCGACTATCTTCTGGTATTCCTCAGGCGTCAGAGAGCTCTTTGCGCAGGGGATCATGACAGGGATCTTGTTGCCCATGACAGAGCCCGTGATGCACTTGAAATTGTCGGAGATAACGAGGAGAACCGTCTCATAATTCTTCTGAGTTTTGACGCTCGCAGGAACCGCGCCGCGCATATATCCGCCGGGTTCCCTGTCGCCGCTGACGATAGCGAGCATGAGACCGTACTTCTCTTCCATTCCGAGGATCTTCTTATATTCTTCGATATTCTCTTTGAAGTGCTCGTGCGACAGGAGGTCCTGGATCAGGCCGTTTTCAATGATGGGAACGATCGAATCGAGCTTCTCTTTGATCTCCAATTCCTTTGTCCTCTGCTCGCGCACGCGGTCGACTTCGGCGATCGCCTTCTTCAATACCGCAACGATCTGGGCCTTATCGAAAGGCTTGTTTATGTAGTCAATAACGCCCAGATTCAACGCCTGCTTTGCGTAGTCGAATTTGTCATATGCGGAGATTACAACGAAAACTATGTTGGGGTTGGTCCTTCTGATCTCCTTCATCGCGTCGATACCGTTGATGCCGGGCATTCTGATATCCATGAATGCGATATCAGGGCGCACCTCGTCGGCAAGCTCGATTACCCGTCTTCCGGTCTTGGCTTCGAAAGTCTCGAACGTTCCCGGAAATTCCTTATCAACTATAAACTTGAGCGATTCTCTTACGATGCCCTCGTCATCTGCGAGCATGAGCTTATACATTTGTGTCCTCCAACGGTATCTTTATCGTTACGTGTGTTCCTTCATTCTTGCGGCTCTTCATCTCGAAAACTTCCCTGTTGTTGTAGTACAGATCGAGCCTCGACATAACATTCGTTATTCCAACGCCTCTTGTCTCAGAGGGCTTTTTCTCGTGATTCATGATCTTCTCGATGATCTCTTCGTCCGTGCCGATTCCGTTGTCGCTGACCCTGATACAGCACATGTTGCCCTCGCGGTAAACGGAGAGCGTGACCTTGCCCTCGCCGGGCTCTAAGTCCTTGATGCCGTATTTTATTGAGTTTTCGACCAGCGGCTGGATGATCATGGACGGAACCATTACGTTCAAAAGGCTCTCGTCAATGTCCTTCTCGAAAAGCATCTCTCCTGCAAATCTTACGTTCAGAATGTACATGTACGAGTCGACGAGTTCGATCTCCTCCGAGAGTTTTACGGTCTCGGAACTCTTCTTAACGTTGTATCTGAAGAAGTCTGCCATGTTCCTGATATATTCGACGGTCCTGTCGGCGCCTTCCATCATGGCGAGCTGCGCGCCGGCATTCAATGTGTTGAAGAGGAAGTGCGGGTTGATCTGCGACTGCAGATATTTAAGCTGCGCATCCTTAAGGTGCGTTTCCATGAGGAGGTTCTTTTCCTTCATCTCACTTTCGGTGATGAGCTGCGTCCTGATCCTGGCGATGTAGTCCTTGATCGAGGCGAGCATCTCGTTAAATGCCCTCGTAACCTTACCTACTTCATCGTCGGAATAAACTGCGAGCGGCTCAACGTTCTCGGGTGATCCCTGGGAGATCTCGTCAGCCTTTGCGGAAAGCCTGGTAAGAGGCCTCGTGATCGTGCTCGTCAGGATGATGATAAGGAGGACGTTCATGACCGATGCGACAACGAAGATAAGCACGCTCATGACTTCCGTATATCTCAGTGAATTAACGAGTGCCATGTATGTTTCCGAGTTTGTTTTGAACTGGTCGTTGTTGACCGAGTAGATATATGTGTTGAGGTAGTCCTTGATCTTGGTGCACTCGTTGTACTTTGCCGTGTATTCGTCGATGTCCCTGCCTCGCTTTGCCTGGACCGCCTGGTCGGCGATCTTAAGGTAGGTATCGAGCATGTTTCTGATGTCGCGCTCCGAGAGCCTTATGCTGTTGTCGGTAACGTTGGAATTCAGCTTGCGGCTCTTGTTTCTTACATCGAGCGAAGACGCATAATAGAGCTCGAAATCATCCGTGCCCTTCGTCTCCAAAAATCCTGTAAGACCCTGGTGCGTCTTGTTTAAGCTGTCGGAGAGCTCGTTCAGGCTGACGTTGCTCGCGAATACCGAGTTGATCTTATCGAGCGCCTGGTTCAGGTTTAAGTAAATGAAGACGTTGACGCCCATCGCAATGAACGACGTCGCAAGGAATACCGCAACGAGCTTACGGGAGATCTTCATGTTGGCAAAGAAATTAGCCATCTTTCTTATCTCCCTCCGAATTGTAATTCGACAGGTTCGCATTCGTGAGCTTTATGGCCGTCGCCATACTGTAGTTGCTGCAGAATCCCTTGTCATTAAACTCATTGAGCGCATTTACGCTCTGCATCGCAAGAGTCTTCGTATCGATCGTAAAGGTCGCATAGACCGAACCTTTTTCGATAGCTTTCCTGATCGTCTCAGAGTCGTAATAACCAAGTATCCTGGTCTTTCCTACGAGGTTCTTTTCGACGATACACTGGATCGCACTCTCGGTGATCTTATCGTTCAGACATATGATGACATCAGGCATGGTAGAGAGTTCGTCCAGTGTCTTCATGATGTTTTCTTCTGATGTGAACTGTGATGAAGTGTCGACTTCCTTGGATGATATCGAAACGAATCTTCCAGAAAGAGGTTTCTGTATAGCCTGAATGATGAAGTCGTCGGAATTGCCGTTCTTCAGAACGAGCACCGTCAAAGGATATTTATTCGTCGAGATCTCAGTCAGTGTATTTCCGTATTCGTTACCCAGTGTGTACTGGTTAAGTCCGATGAAACTCTTTCTGTCCGAATCCTCGCAGTCAGATAAGACCGTAACAACGGGAATGCCCGCATCTGTGGCCTTCTTAATGAGCTCTTTTGTCTCCTCGGAGTTGTCGCCTTCCAGAATGATACCGTTCACTTTGGAGCTTATCGCGATATTGATCCTGTCCGCCTTGGAATATGTCGTCGTGAGGTTCTGCCCCGTCATCTCGACATAGCATCCGTTCTCCTTCGCATACTCGGTAATCTCCTTGTAGATGCGGTTCGACATCTGGCTGTCCGGATCATCCGCAATATAAGCATAGAGTCTCGGATACTCGGCATAGACTTCTTCCTGAACCTCGCCTATGCGCCTGATCATGTCCCTGTAGAAGACCAGTCCTACGACCGTCGCGAAAAAAAGAACGAGCACTATGCCCGCCAAGACCGTGACTGCCATCCTGTTTTTTGAGACTCTGATTTTCTTCATGCCGTTAATTATACTCTATAGATTTCTTGTGCGCATTATAAAAGGGGTGGAAGCACGCCCGCTCCCACCCGTCTGATCGCAGATAATCAATTCGATTATGCTTCGGTATCACCCGGCTCAAGCGGCTTGCCGCTGTTCAGGTCATCGAACATCTGCTTTACCGAAGGCGCATTCTTGGTGAGCTTCTTGATGGACAGATCGTCAGCCTTGTCGTTGGCAAGTCTCAAGTTGTTCTCTGAAGACTGGAGAGCCTTCTTGACCTTCTCCAAATGATCGATGGTCTTGTCGATCTCTTCGATCGCCGTCTGGAACTTCTCTGATGCGATCCTGTAATTGCGGCCGAAAGCATCCTTAAATTCCTGCATGTTGCTCTCGAAGTTCACGAGGTCTAACTGCTGGTTCCTGACGACCGCAAGTTCCTTCTGGTACTGCAGCGAATTAAGCGCAGCGTTCCTCAGGAGCGTGATCATGGGAATAAAGAACTGCGGCCTGATAACGTACATCTTCGGGTACTTGTATGAGACATCAACAATACCGTTGTTGTAGAGCTCGTTGTCCGCTTCGAGGAGCGAGACGAGCACCGCATATTCACAGCCCTTCTCATTCCTGTCCTTATCAAGTTCCTTAAAGAAGTCCTCGTTCTTGTGCTTGGTGGCCGTGGTGTCCATCTCGTTCTTCATCTCGAACATGATCGAAATGAATTCCTGTCCGTCTTCAAAATCCCTGAAGATGAAATCGCCCTTGCTGCCGGTGCTGCTGACTTCATTATCCTTCTCAAAATACGCATTCGGGAAAGCAGTCATGCGGAGACTGTTAAACTGGATCTGGCAGTGCTGCTCCAAGCTCTCGCCGACCATCTTCGTGGACTGGCGCGCCTTAAAATCCTTATACTGCTCGATCTGTTCATCCT
This sequence comes from Clostridiales bacterium, assembly GCA_017537905.1. The sequence continues at coordinate 24,502 of JAFYJX010000056.1, forward strand.
TAAGCTTAAGCTGGTTCTTGTAAGTCTCCTCGAGACTCTTCTCCTTAAGCGCACTCTCGTTCTTCTGATTAACAAGCTGGCTCTTAAGCTCGATGACAGCCTTATTGATGTCGGCGATCTCCTTGTCCTTATCACGGACAGCTTCGCTTACCGCAAGCTTCTTCTCAGAATCACCCATGGAGATCTGGTTCTTAAGCTTCTGGATCTCCATCTCCTTATTCGCGATCTCCTTGTCCTTATCGCTGATGACTTCGGCAAAGGACTTCTCCTGCTGCATCTGCGCCATCTTAAGATCGCTCTTGTTCTTATCCTCTAATTCCTTGGCACGCTTATGAAGTTCCTCTTCAAAAGCTTCGTTCCTGACCTGGCTCAGGAGCTCGGCATAGCCGGACTCATCAACCTGGAAAACCTCGCCGCACTTCGGGCACTTGATCTCATGCATACTGATAATCCTCCCTGCTCAATTCTTATGGCCTTATTATATTCCATTCCGGAGCCCGATATGCGGCCAATAAACGGACTGATCGAAAGTGCCTGTCAGGTTATGGCGCGCCCCGCGTTGACGAGTTTTTCCGCTGACGATATAATGAGACTATCAAAGAGGTGTTACCGGTCGACGGTTGCCCTTTTGTTAAGTGGAAAATACCGCCCTAACTGTCCAGGCTGGGCGGTTTATTTATGCTTGTTTTTTTTGCAAAGCATAACGACTGTAGCTACCAAAATGCCTATCTCGAGTACTACGCTCAAGATCTCATAATCGGTCATACAATCACCTCCAATCTCCCGTCAGGGGAAATAGAGGACAACCGCCTTCCGTTGGAGGTAACACCTCATAAAAATCATAGTTGATATGCTTTTTCAAAGCATTAACTTAATGGGACAACCATTTTTAGAAGAGTCGAAAAATCTGTTTCTGTCCTAAAAACCGAATTGACAAAAGAAAAGCCCGGGTTCATCAACCCGGGCACTTTTATTGGGAAGTTTTTCGCTTACTCCTTGTGTCTCTTCTTGTAGTCATCGCGAATGTCTGAAAGCATCTCTTCCGAGTCGAATGCTGCTGCCATTTCGGCAGAAGATCCGCATGCTCTCGCGCAGGAGACCATCTTGGACATTACCTTGTAGTTGAGCGCTGTGCCGGCACCGTCACATTCGTATCTGACTGCTCTGCTCTTATCGACGCCGAACTGGTTAGCAACGCTTACCGCATCGATGTTTGCGCCCAGGAAGATGAACTCCCAGTGATACTTTTCCTTCTGCCTTTCGACCATTTTCTTGACCTTGGCATAAGAATATCTGAAGCTGGAATTCTCCATTCCGTCAGTCGTGATTATGAACAGCGTCTTTTCCGGAACGTCCTCTTCCCTCGCGTATTTATGGACGTTTCCGATGTGGTGGATCGCGCCGCCGACTGCATCAAGAAGCGCTGTCGAACCTCTTACGAAATACTCTTTTTCGGTGATGGGTTCGATCTTTGCAAGCGGCACTCTGTCGTGCAGGATTTCCGTCTCGTTGTCGAAAAGGACCGTCGAGATAATCGCCTCGCCCTCTTCAGTCTTCTGCTTGGCGATCATGGAATTGTAGCCTCCGATCGTGTCCTTCTCGAGACCACCCATTGAGCCGCTTCGATCCAGGATAAATACGATTTCTGTTAATCCCTTTTTCATTTTCTTTTCCTCGCTTTCCGCTGCTGTTATTCCGTCAGCAGCTGTTTGATCCTGGCATCAGTATATTGAGGTTTAACGGGCGGGGGGTCGCTTTGTAAGCGACATTTTCGGGCGGGTAGTTGCAGACATGGAAAGCACAAAAAGCCCCGCGGGCTTTAAGTAACCGCGGGGCCGTTTCTATTCCATCACCCGAATGATATCAGAGCTTGGTAAAATCGATCTGATCTAAGAGATTCTCAATTTCTTCATTCGAATATTCACGGGTGTTTAAATCGTAATCTAACCCCGTGATACTCACTGTTACAAAGCTCTTTTCGAGATTGGCAGTAATGATCCAGCGTTCTACGCCCATCATGGGGTTTTGGCCTTTGGCGATGGTAACTGTAACACCGCTCTTTGTCGTGTACGTATACTCCTCAAAAGTGCTCTTGTCTCCGACATTGATATATGTGGTATCGAAATAGCCTCTCATGCATCTTCTGATCGAGAAATTAATGCCGTTGCAAAGTGCATCCAGCTGGAATGTTCCGTCTTCAAACATGTACCCGCCGCCGGTAAAGTCGCCGGAAAAAACATTTCCGTACTTCTCTCTGATAACCTTCTCGTCGCAGTCGGTCATGTTTTTATGAATCTTAAGATTGTATTTAGCCGTGATCTCGTTGATCTTATCGACCATCTCCTGCGACCAGACAAGATAGCAGTCGTACTCTTCAAACGGATCTACGCCTGTGCGCCTGAACTCCGCTTCGTGAGCTTCTAAGATCGTCCTGTCACGGTCGTAACTGTCTTCGAAATCCAACCATTCAGCAGTAGCCTTGTATTCGGGCGAATCAGCATAGCCGGCTACGGAAATGAACTCACGTGCGGGCACTGAATTCTTAATGTCTTCTTCGATCGAAGGTCCCCAGGAACTCTTGCCGAAGGATAATCTTCCGAGGCCTCCGTTAAGTGCTGCAAATGCCGTAACGCCCAGTGCTCCGACGACTGCGACGGCGATGCCTATCGTCAGTGCCGTTTTCTTTGAAGCGTGCTTTCTATGTGATGTATTTTGAATCTTCATTCTAGTCAACTCCTTTATCCTTTCGGAGGAGACGACGTTCTGTTCTTCAATGTTTACTGAAGAATCTTCGATGTTGTTCATTAGTTCATGAATATGTACTTTCATTCAGATCGTCTCCTTTCGAATTTTTGCTGAGGATCACCCGGAGTCTTTCGCGTCCGCGCTTTAGTTTGGTCTTGACCGTGGACGGGTTCATCTGCATTTGTTTTGCGATTACCGACACGCTTTGACAGTAGTAATAAAACCGAAGGAAGATCTCTTTGTCCGGCTGGGGCATGGCGTAGACAGCTTTTCGAACCATCTCGTCCTGGTCTTCCTGCGCGAGCCTGTCAAATTCAGAATCGTCATCTAAGATAAGAATGTCATCGTCCAAAGGGAGGTCTGAAGCTTTGTCCCGCAATTTCTGCATGGAAAGGCTCCTCGCCACGCGGCTCAAGTAACCTTTAAGGTTAAGAGGATAAAGGTTTTCCGCAGACTGCCACAAGGTCACGAACACATCAGACGTTACTTCTTCAACGTCCTCATGAGTCATGGAGCCCTGCAGTATGTTATTTACTACGGTTCCCACATAAGCACTGTACTTGTCGATAAACCACTCCAGTGCTTCCTCGTCGCCTTTTTTAAGTAAAGCCAGCGCCTTCGCGTCGTTCACTCGTTTCACCTCAAAATCAATATTCTGAACGGCCGTTCACCTATATAAGTGCAGTTTGGGTTCAAATGGTTTCACTTTTTTTCGAAATTTTTTTGGATTTCCCGAAAACATCAGCCCAGCATCGGCTCATTGTGCTGACAGAGTGCTAGGTTGATCGTCATGATCTCATACACTTCATTCTCGATGAAATACTGCACGATGAGATCGGTCTTGCTCGACGGCGAGAATGCATATCCCGCACGGCCTAAGAAGTCTTTGGCTTCGTCTATATTGAGCTTCAACGCGAGAGCAAATGCGAGCGCGGTCTTTTTCTTCGGCAGATAATCCTTATCTGTCCTGATCTTCGAAAAGTGCTTCCTGTCGACATTCGCGCGCTTATATACTTCGACGTCAGTGTAACCTTTCTCGTCGATCAGGCGCAGAAGGCTCTCGGACCATGTCTCGGTGAGATTCTTCATTACGTCATCAAGAGATCTTTTCTTCGGCGCTTTTGCAGCGGGTGCTGCTTCTGCAGGCGGAGGAATCATCGCTGCTTCATCACGCTGAGGCGCAATGGATCTGGCCTCTTCCACGCGCATGTAGTTCTGCTTGCCGCGGATGCCTCTTAAGCGGTGCATTATTCCGGGCTTCTCATCCGGCTCTCCGGAAGCTTCTTCACACGCATCCGTTACTGATTCATCAGCAGCAATTCTCGCGGCACTAAGCGCTGCTCCGCAGATTTCAGCACCTGCAAAGCCGCTGCCATCAGCCATTGCACCTGCAAAGCCGTATTCTTCATCGATCTTCGCATCCACATAATGCTCGTCGATATATTCGTCGACACCTGCAAAGATCTTGCCGGACAATTCGAAAGATTCGTTATCGAAAACTGCCAAAGTGATATCAAGTTCGTGATCTGCCAGGAACTCACTGAAAACACCTGTTGCGATCAAAAGCGCGTCTGTTTTGGGGAATCCGTAAATACCTGTCGAAATAAGCGGAAATGCGATGCTCTCAATCTCTAATTCAACGGCCTTTTTAAGACAGTTTTCATAGCACTTTTTGACGATGTCTTTCTCGCCGTTACTGCCGCCTTCCCAGACGGGACCTACAGTGTGGAAAATGTATTTTGCATCAAGTTCAAAAGCAGGCGTAACCGCTACTTCACCTGGCTCGATAACGCCTATTTTCCTGCGCTCTTCCAAGAGCTTTTCCGTACCTGCAGCTTCGTATACCGCAGCATCAGTTCCGGCCATAAATGTGGGCTCGGGATTTGCCGTGTTGACGATCGCATCCGCTTTTATTTTTGTGATGTCGTTTCTTACTATCTGAAAAGCCATAACTGCACCTTGTAAATCAAAAAAAATTTCGTGTTTCCATTATATACGCGCTCACCTGCTTATACAAAAGTGACAAAGATGTAAGAAATGCGTAAGAAGAATGAATGGAGGCAAATCTTAACCAAATCTATACTGTTTGCATAACGGGAGGACAGGAAACTTGCAAACGCAATGAAATCGGGCTTTTCGGGCATTTGAGAACAGAAAAATGCAGCGTTACGCCTCATTCTGCACGAAAAATTGCCTCAATATTAAGGAAATCTTAAGGTTTTCGACACTTCAAATTAAGAGAGTCTGTGCAATAATGTGTCGCGGGGAGAAAGAGAATTATGGAAACTATACGAATCATTAACTTCATCATCACAGCGATATTTGCTGTCTGCTACTCATACCAGTTCTTGTATGTGCCGATTTCACTCTGGTTCCAGAACAGAGACAAGAGAAGGCTTAAGAATGCAAAGGCAGACGCTGACAACGAGCTTTGCGAGAGACACCTTAAGCACTACGCTGTTCTCATCAGCGCACGTAACGAGGAAAACGTAATCGGCCAGCTCATCGACAGTATCAACAATCAGACTTACAAGGGTGATATCACGGTCTTCGTAATGGCGGACAACTGCACCGATAACACATACGGTGTCGCTGTCGACCACGGCGCAGTCGCTTACACAAGAAAGTCATCCAAGTACATCGGCAAGGGTTACGCAATTGAGATGCTCTTAAAGCACATCAAGTACGATTACCCGATGGGATTCGACGGCTACTTCGTTTTCGATGCCGACAACATCCTCTCTCCTAACTACATCGAAGAAATGCACAAGTGCCACCTCGCAGGCAACGAAGCTATCACTTCTTACCGTGCAACTAAAAACTACGGCGACAACTGGATCAGCTCAGGCTACGGTCTCTGGTTCCTCCGTGAATCCATGTATCTTAACTATTCACGTTACAGACTTGGTTCATCCGCTGCTATTTCAGGCACAGGTTTCTTCTTCTCTGATAAGGTTCTCAAGGATATCGGCGGCTGGCCGTTCCACCTCCTCACAGAGGATATCGAGTTCACTATCAACCGCGTCTGCAAGGGCAAGAAGATCGCTTTCTGCAGAACCGCAGTTTTCTACGACGAACAGCCTACGTCCCTGAAGCAGTCCGTAACCCAGCGTATGCGTTGGGCAAGAGGCTACCTCCAGGTTTTCCAGAAGTACGGAAAAGACCTGATCTACGGTATGTTCCACGGTAACTTCGCAGCATTCGACATGGCAATGAACATCATGCCGGCATTCTTCCTTACTGCGATCTCTATCGTATGCAACTTCCTCTACGGCATCATCGGCGCAGTCACAGGCGGCGACATCATGATCGCCATCTGGTCAATGGGCGAGACAGTTTTCAACGGATGCGCAATGCTCTTCGTCCTCGGCGCGATCACAATGATCACAGAATGGAAAAACATTCACGCAGGAACAGCAAGGAAAGTATTCTCAGTCTTCTCCTTCCCGCTCTTTATGCTCACATATATTCCAATCGCTTTTGCAGCCCTCTTCGTAAATCCCGGTTGGAAACCGATTCAGCACAAAGCTACCACATCTTCTCTCAGTGCTGAATTCGCGCAACGTGAATCGAGCAGGAAGATTTCATGATATTTGAAAACGCGACGCCGTAGGGAGTCGCGTTTTTTTATGACTATTTGAGGGATTTACCGCGGTCGGTTTGCAATATGCCCCGCAGTTTTATGCTAAGCCCGTGTTATGCCCCTCAGTGTGCCCCGCAGTTTTATGCTAAGTCCGTGTTATGCCCCGCAGTGTGCCCCAAAATTGCTATATGAAAAAAAGGGGCAAAATAACGGCCTTTTTTTACCCCAAATTTTCGTATATGAAATTTGGGGCACAATACTTAATAAACTCTCTCGAAAATCTTACGACGGGCACCTGTTCCTGCATTTCGCGCAGTCGCCACAGCAGGATGAGCCGTTCTTCTTGCGGCGGACAGCCAACACTACGGCACCGGCAACGGCGGCCGCTATGACTGCGATCAAAACAATATCTACAGGTCTCATACCAGCCCTCCCGTGCACAAGAGCACGACGATCCTGAAGATGAAGCAGACGATCCAGGCGAGGATGCACTGCCAGATTACGACTGCGGCTGCCCATTTCCAGCCGAGCTCGCGCCTGATCGATGCGATCGCGGCGACGCAGGGCGTGTAAAGGAGACTGAAGATGAGGAGCGTGCCTGCTTCGAGGACGCCCAAGACTGCGGTGATTCCGCCTTCTGCGCCGAAGAGGACTTCGAGGACGGAGACGACGCTCTCCTTGGCCATGAAGCCGCTGATGAGCGATGTTACGATACGCCAGTCGCCGAGGCCCAGAGGCTGCATGACGGGGGCGATAAAGCCTGCGATCAGGGCCATGATGCTCTGATGCGAGTCAGTTACGAGATTGAATCTGGTATCGAAGCTCTGGAGGAACCAGACGACGACGGTCGCGATGAGGATTACGGAGAAGGCTTTCTGGAGGAAGTCCTTGGCCTTTTCCCACATGAGCTGCAGGGTGCTGCGCAGTGAAGGCAGTCTGTAGTTCGGAAGCTCCATTACGAACGGCGCTGCTTCGCCCTTGAAGAGGACTTTCTTGTATAAGAATGCGATGAGGATGCCGATCACGATGCTGAGGAGATAGAGGCCCGTCATGATGAGGCCGCCCTTGCCCGGGAAGAACGAACTTACGAAGAATGCGTAGATCGGGAGCTTTGCGGTGCAGCTCATGAAGGGTGTTAAGATGACAGTCATCTTACGGTCTCTGTCGGAAGGCAGTGTTCTTGTCGACATGACAGCAGGAACCGTGCATCCGAAGCCGATGAGGAGCGGCACGATTGAGCGGCCGGAGAGGCCTATCTTACGAAGAAGCTTGTCCATAAAGAATGCGATCCTCGCGATGTACCCGCTGTCCTCCAAAAGCGAGAGGAAGAAGAACATTACGACGACGATCGGCAGAAAGCTCAGGACGCTTCCGACGCCCTCGAAAATACCGTCTATTATCAAGCTGTGAATTACGTCGTTGACGCCGGCTGCCGTGAGCGCCTTTTCGGTGAGGTTTGTCAGAATCTCAATGCCCTGCTCCAGAAGCCACTGGAGGCCTGCGCCGATTACGTTAAACGTAAGGAAGAATACCAGGCCCATGATGAGGATGAAGAGCGGGATCGCGGTGAATTTGCCGGTCAGGATGCGGTCGATCTTCTCAGATCTCGAGCGCTCTTTGGATTCCTTCGGCTTAATTACTGCCTGCTTGCAGAGCGACATGATATAGGAGAATCTCATGTCTGCGACGGCTGCGGACGGGTCTAATCCTGACTGCTGTTCGAGCTTTACTCTGATGTGCTCCAAGAGATCTTTCTCGTTATCGTCGAGCTGGAGCTTTTCGAGGATCAAGGGGTCGCCTTCCAGGGCTTTGCATGCTGCAAATCTTAACGGAAGGCCGCATCTTTCGGAGTTGTCGTCTACGATGTGTTCGACTGCGTGGATCGAAGAGTGGATCGGGCTGCCTTCAGGGCAGAAGTCCTGTTCGAGCGGCTTTTCGCAGTATTTCGCGATGTGGAGCGCGTGGGTGATAAGCTCATCGATACCCTGATTCTTTGCAGCGGAGATCGGTACGACAGGAACGCCTAAGATATGCTCCATTAAGTTGATGTCGACGGATCCGCCGTTGCCGGTAAGTTCGTCCATCATGTTGAGGGCGACGACCACGGGGCGGTCGGTCTCCAAAAGCTGCATCGTTAAATATAGATTGCGCTCTATGTTTGTCGAGTCGACGATATTGATTATCGCGTCGGGCTTGTTATCGAGAACGAAGTCGCGCGAAACGATCTCTTCCTTGGAATAAGGTGACATCGAGTAGATGCCCGGAAGGTCTGTAATTACTGTGTTGGGGTGGCCGATGATGGCGCCGTCCTTGCGGTCTACGGTAACGCCCGGGAAGTTTCCGACGTGCTGGTTGGAGCCCGTCAGACGGTTAAATAACGTGGTCTTGCCGCTGTTCTGGTTTCCGACGAGCGCGAAAGATAAAACGTGGTCGTCCGGCAGCGGATTTTCAGTCTTCTTGTCGTGGTGGACGCCCGGCTCACCGAGATTAGGGTGCGCGACCTTTTCCTTACGCTTTTTGGGCTGCTCTACTGCGGCCTTCTTATCTATTTTGGAGACTGCAATCTTGTGCGCATCATCAAGTCTTAAAGTGAGTTCATAGCCGTGGATGCTGACTTCGACGGGGTCGCCCATCGGAGCGAACTTTACGATGGTGATCTCCGCGCCGGGCAGGATGCCCATGTCGAGAAAATGCTGACGGAGCGCGCCTTCGCCTCCGACACTGTCTACTATGCAGGATTCACCTGCTTTTAATTCTCCGAGATTCATCTTTGTTTCCATAGCTTCGCTCATAGTGAGCCCCTCTTTTCGGTCCTAATTATAGTTAGCCTCTGCTAACCTGTCAACAGCATTATAGTTAGCCGTTGCTAACTTGTCAATATGTCCCCCAATCATTGCGACTTTGTCACCTATTTTCTTAGAAGCAATAAGGTATAATTCTCGGTATGGTGATCAA